>CAORJJ010000014.1:26113-30013 GCA_948517135.1 uncultured Clostridia bacterium
GTTAAAAATATTAATATCTATATTAGCATAAACTTTTTTCATTTCTTTTATAAGAGTTTTCATTTCCTGTCTTTTAGATTTTCCATCTTCATTATGATTTTCTGTATACTCTTCTGTAAATCTGCATGCACATTGAATAAAATCTAGATTATTTCTATCTTTCCAAGCAATTACATCATCTTCCTTTACATAGTATAATGGACGTATAAGTTCCATTCCTGGATGTGATGTACTTTGAACTTTAGGCATCATTGTTTGCATTTGAGCTCCATAAAACATTCCCATTAAAATTGTTTCAATAACATCATCAAAGTGATGTCCGAAGAGCTATTTTATTACAACCAAGTTCTTTGGCCTTTTCATACAAATATCCTCTTCTCATTCTTGCACATATGTAACATGGATTATCTTCTATGTTTACTACTCTATTAAAAATATCAGTTTCAAACATTGTTATAGGTATGTTTAATAATTTACTATTGCTAATAATTTTTTCTTTGTTAAGTTCATTATAACCTGGATTCATTACAATAAATTCAAGTTCAAAATTCATTTTTCTATGTTTTTTTAATTCTTGAAAGCATTTCGCCATAAGCATTGAATCTTTTCCACCTGAAATACATACAGCTATTTTATCTCCTTCAGAAATCATCTCAAAATCACATATAGCCTTAACAAATTTTTTCCATATTTCCTTTCTAAATCTTTTAGTAATAGTTTTTTCTATTTCTTCATATTTTTCCATTAATATTCCTCTAATATCTACATTATACTTTTTGTATTTTTAAATCTATAATAACAATCTCTTATATTAGGATAATAGTCTGCAACACGCTTTAATGAACCATCTTCCATAGTTATTGTAAGGTTAGGATATGTTAATATCATTTTTTCATTATTCCAATATTTGTATATAAAATCTGCTTTTTCTTTATTATTGTATATATAATGATAATAATTTTCTGCTTCTTGTTTATTTGCTATAGGTAAATTATTTTCTACACACACTCTTGTTAAATATACATTTATAGCATATCCTGAAATAACACAATCTACAAATAAAAATATAATTAGAAAACTGACTACAACTCTTAGAAATTTTAAATTTAATTTTCCTTTTATCCAATTTATAAATTTATCTATTCTAGGATTAATTCCTTTCATTAAATAAACTCCTAAAAGTCCCCAAAAAATTGAATACAAAAAACAAATTCTACCATTTATATTTAAAAATCTATCTGAATAGTCCCACCATTTTACATTAAGTAACATCTCACCAAAAAAGCTAACTGTATATTCTACAATTGAACCAACTATAAATCCACCTGCAAATAAGGTATAGTTATTTTTGAAAAATTTATATCTTAAACTTAAAATTATAACAACAGCACCTACACCATAAATACTACAAAATGGACCATATAAAAAACTTTGTCTAGATTCAAAAACACCATAATTTAATAAAGCAAAAATAGTTTCTATTATATATCCTAGAAAACTATATATTATAAAATAAGCAAAAACACTCCAAATTGATGTTTTCTCTGGATTTCCTATCGGTTTACTATTCTCCTCATCAATTTTCTTTAAATAACCTTTTATTTTAATTTTTTCACTATTTAATAATTTTTGTACTTCTTCTTTTTTATTTTTTACTTTTTCTTCAACATCTAATACCATATATATTTTACCGCCTTAGATAATTAAATTATCTTTCCCCCACCTAAAACAATATCATCAATATAAAATACAGCAGACTGACCTGGAGTTATTGCACGCTGTGGCTCATCAAATACAACCTTTATATTTTTATCTATTTCTATAATCTTTGCACTTGCAATTTTAGATGAATATCTAGTTTTTACTCCAACTTCTATAGGTGTTTTTATTTCATCTACCAATAATAAATTAATATTAGTAACTAAAATTTCTTTTTTATATAACTTATCCTCTTCACCTACAATTACTTCATTTTTATCTTTATTAAATCCTAAAACAAAAAGTGGAACTGGATTTGAAATTCCAAGACCCTTTCTTTGTCCTATTGTGTAATTATATAACCCTGTATGTTTTCCTAATATTTTCCCTTCTAAATTTACAATATTTCCTTCTTTAGGCTTAATATTAGAATTATCTTCTAAAAACTTTTTATAATTTCCATCTGGAATAAAACATATATCTTCACTATCTGGTTTATTAGCCACTTTTAAATCATTATCTCTTGCAATTTTTCTAATTTCTTCTTTATTTTCAAAATCAGATAATGGAAATAAAATATGTTCTATTAAACTTTTGGGAATATTCCATAAAACATAACTTTGATCTTTTTTCCCTGCATTTGATTGCTTCAATACCCATCTTCCATATTTTTCACTATACTCCGTTTTAGCATAATGACCAGTTGCAATATATTCACACCCTAATTCTTTTGCTTTTTCATACATCGCACCAAATTTCATATATCTATTACATTCAATACATGGATTTGGTGTTTTACAATTTGCATAACAATCTATAAAGTCATCTATAACATATTTTTTAAATTTTTCTTTAAAATTTAATGTATAATGTGGTATATCTAAATAATCACACACTCTTTTTGCATCTAATGTAGAAGATGCATTACAACAACTTCCATCTAATTCTTGTTCAAATAATTTCATTGTTGTTCCTATAACTTCATATCCTTGTTTTTTTAAAAGTAGAGCAGATACGCTACTATCAACGCCTCCACTCATACCAATCAATACTTTTTTATTTTCCATATTTTATCCTTTATTTTAAAAATCCATTAATAATAGCATCTTCTGCTTCTTTTTCTGTTAAACCTAAAGTCATTAATTTGGTTAATTGTTCACCTGCTATTTTTCCAATTGCTGCCTCATGAATTAAATTTGCTTCTACATTATTAGCAATAATTTCAGGAATAGCAATTATTTTTGCAGAATCTTTAATAATAGCATCACATTCAACATGTCCGAAACATTTATCGTTTCCTATTACTTTTGAAGAAAATTCTTGTTTCGAATTCTCTGTTGCAACAGATCTTGAAGTAACTTTAGTACTTGCATTTTCTCCATTTAATTCAACTGCAAATGATGTTTTAGCAAACTGCTCACCATGTGTTAAAATTTTTTCACTTACTATTAAATTGCTATTCTCTTCAAGCACACCATTTGTTACCCTTATGGTTGAATCCACACCTTTTATTTGAACAGAATCCATTTCCATTGTAGCACCACTTTTTAAGTATACTTCTGTAACTGGATTTAATATTCTTTTTCCTGTTCCAGTTCCTTCACCATAATGTTTTTCAATATATTTTACTCTTGCTCCTTTTTCTAAAAAGAAACGGTGTATTCCATCATGCTGAGAATCTTTATGATGATCATTATGAATGCCACAACCTGCTATTATTGTTACATTGGCATTTTCACCAATATAAAAATCATTGTATACAACATCACTTAATCCACTTTCAGTTATTATTACTGGTATGTGAATAAATTCATACTTGGTATTTTCTTTAACATGTATATCAATTCCAGAAACATCTTTTTTAGTTACAATATTTACATTTTCTGTAATTTTTCTTTCAATTCCTTTACCATCTTTTCTAATATTATATGCTCCTGTAAATTCAGCATTTCCTATACCAGTTATTTCTTGTAATAATTCTATATCTTTATTATCCATCTATTGATTTTCTCCTAACTTACAACATAAAGGTTTTTCAGGAACTATTCCTAAAAGCTCATCTTTACTTCCTATTTGTTCTATTTTTCCATTTTTAATTAAAATTACTTCATCTGCTATATTTAAAATTCTTTCTTGATGAGAAATTATTAAAGTAGTTCCTTTAATAATCTTTTTCATATCTTCAAAAATTTTAATTAAATT
>CAORJJ010000014.1:30023-35017 GCA_948517135.1 uncultured Clostridia bacterium
CCATAAATCAATTCCAGCTTCTGGTTCATCAAAAACAGTAAGTTTAGAATTTCTTACTGCCACAGTTGCAATTTCAATTCTTTTTAACTCTCCACCAGATAATGAACTACTAATTTCTCTATCAACATATTCTTTAGCACATAATCCAACTTTAGATAAAATCTCGCATGCTTCTGATTTATTAATTGTTTTATTAGATGATAACTTTAGTAAATCAAACACTGTTATTCCTTTAAATCTAACAGGTTGTTGAAATGCAAAAGCAATTCCAAGCTTTGCTCTTTCATTAATAGGTAAACTTGTAATATTTTGTCCATCAAAAAAAATCTCACCAGAATCTGGCTTTTCAATTCCCATTATTATCTTAGCTAATGTTGATTTTCCAGATCCGATTTGGCCCTGTTATTACAACTAATTTATTTGTATCTATTACTAAATTAATATTATCTAATATATTTTTATTATCTCTTTCAAAACATATATTTTTTAATTCTAACATATTTATACCTTTCCTTTTAGAGAATTTCTTACACAACATCTACATTTTTCTTTATTTATATCATAACCACAATCTAAATCATTAAAATCTAAAACCTTGTGCACATATTTGGCAAGTCTATTTAATGTATTATCTGCTAGAACTGATTTTATTTTTTCTGCTTCCTCTTCAGCGTCTTTCTTTTCAAGTTCTAAAACATCTTTAAAAAATACATAACCTATATCATAAGCTTCCAAAATTTTTTTTGCAAGATTTTCTCCAGATTCTGTTAATTCTATTGTTCCATAAGATTCATAATTTATTAAATTATTATCTTTTAAATTATTTATTGCTTTATTTACACTAGGTTTTGAACAATTCATTTTATTTGCAATATCTGTAACTCTTATATCTCCATTTTGTTTTTTCAATATATACATTGTTTTTAAATATTCTTCTAATGCCTTACTTATCATAACTTTTCTCCTTTTGTTAGCTACGGCTAACATTATATTACTTTTTATTAATAAAGTCAATATAGTTCTATATAAAAAATTACATGAAAAGAGCAGACATAATTGTCTGCTCTTAAAGCATTATTCAGTTGTATTTTTTCCATTATGGAATTTAACTCTATGCTCCCATCTTACTTTTGTTAGTAGACTTCCGAGCTCTTTTGGCTGCATTTTTCTTTTTTTTCTTTGCAGCTTTCTCATCCTGACGCTTTTTACGCTTATTGCGCTCTTTCTGCTTTGAAGTAAGTTTATACGACATATTAAGCTTAGCAGGAATACGTTTGATATACACATCATCGTAGAAATCATCTTTCTTAGCATTCTGATAAATGACATACATATTGTCTCTATCGATTAAGCCAACTTCTTTAACATCTGTTTCTTCGATAACACGTTCACCAAATGTCCGCTGGTTTGTTTCTTCACCATGATTAATTACCAAGAAGATAATATTTTCAAATTCATTTATGAATTTAATACCATCATCGGCTGTAATATGGGAAGATAACTCACGAGTAGTCTTTACAATACACTTTTTCTCGATGACCTCTCCGCCAATCTTAATAGTCTCATCTCGCTTACAATCAAGCAATTTCCGAGCCAAAGTTTCCTCAGCAGCATATCCTGCTAAATGAATCATAGCATTTTTCATTCCAAGGTAAATTGGCACGTAATAATGTGCTGGACCATTGGAAAGCATTCCAGAAGTTGTGATAACAACCTTAGGTCTTCCATCAGTTGGAAGATGTGCTCTATCCTTAGGTGTAACAAACTCAACACACTTAGGAATAAAATCTTCCTTAGATGGGTTATACCATGATAGAATAGACTGATATTTCTTAGTTGTTTTAATCCCTAAAGGTCCATCTACACAGATAACATAATCTTCTGGAATCAGCCCATCATCTTCCAAACATTTGAAGAAATAAAGCATTTCCTGCATACGTCCCTGTGCAAAAGCTCCAATCAGAATATCCTGCTTTTTGGAAAATGCTGTAAGGACATTCTCCCTAAAACACTTTTTGATTTCATTCGCATTTGTATTACCATAGGTAGATTCATGCACCATGATAAGCGGTAACTTCTTAAGCCATTTGGGCAGAGGTGGAACTTCATAGAAACAGTTTTTCATGCGATAATCACCTGTAAAGAAAAAGTTAATACTCTGCATTCCCTCACAGTAGCACTGCACTAAAACCATTCCAGCCCCCAGAATATGACCGTTTTCAAAATACGTCATTTTAATTCCAGGTAGAATCTCCAAAGTTTTTCGATAAGAAACACCATAAAAAAGGTTGACTGCTTTTTCAACATCCTCTGCATAGTACAAAGGTTTGAACTTGTCCGCTTCTTCAGGATATCTCAGTCTCATATCTTCTGCATTTTCATCCTGCTGTTCGCAAGCATCATTCAAAAATGCTGGGCAGAGCTCCTGTGTAATTTTTGTCATATAGATTGGATTGCGATAGCCATTCCGAACAAACTTCGGGATGAGCCCTGTATGATCGATATGATTATGTGTAATAATCATTGCATCGATATTTTCAGGATTAATGTCATCTACATAATTCAGATATCGGTACTTTATTTCCTGAAAATAGCCACAGTCTACTAAAATCCTTCTTTTAGTACCATCCGGAAATTCAACGACAAGTAAAAGCCGAGATCCAGTAACTTCGTTGTGATACGCGCTCAAATATGCCTTAAACGCTGTTTTATTCTTCATAGAATATCCTCTCCTTATTGAAAAATCTCGTTTTTAGAGTTACTCCCACTTTGGTTAACAAATATAAAACTAATGCCTTTTAAGTAAAGCGAAAAATTTTTTTAGCTTCTATCTGTCACACAAGGTGTTTTGTCATTGACATTATACCACGAATAGAGCTATATTTCAAACAAATTTGCGAATTTAGCAAAAAAAATAGCATATTTTTTGAAAATACGCTATTTTTTTATTATTTTAGTTTACATTTATTATTAGATTTCTACATATCCACCTATCATTTTGCTTAGTTTAGCATTTTTAACATAATTACGTCCACCTGAAATAACAACTTTATCTCCTGATTCTAAAATTCCTTTTTCTTTTAATTTTTCAAGACCAGCTTCTACTGTATTATCTATAGAATCTTTTGGATCAACATATATTGGATGAATATTCCAAGCTAATCCTAATTGACGGAATGTTCTCTTATTATCTGTAATAGCTAAAATTGGGCATCCTGCTCCCATACCTGCTAATCTTCTTGCAGAATCTCCTGTATGAGTATAAGCAACAATTGCATCAGCATTTGTATTTTTAGCAATTATACATGTAGAATATGTGATATTATCTTCTAATGTATTTAATTCTATTTTTTCTTTATCATCAAATCTTTTCCAGTAATTAATTTCTGGTTCTACTCTATTTGCTATTTTAACCATTGTTTGGATACATTCTAATGGATATTTACCCATAGCACATTCTCCTGAAAGCATTATAGCACTTGTTCTATCATAAATAGCATTTGCAACGTCTGATGCTTCAGCTCTTGTTGGTAATGGGTTGCTCATCATTGATTCTAGCATTTGTGTAGCTGTTATAGCTGGTTTATAGCATCTATTTGATAATTTAATAAATCTTTTTTGCATTACTGGTGGTTCTGTGAAATCTGTTTCTGTAGCCATATCCCCACGTGCAATCATTTGAGCATCAGCAACACGAACGATATCTTCCATATTTGTTAAACCTTCAACGTTTTCAACTTTTGTTATTATTTTGATATCTTTTCCACCATTTTCATCTAATACTTTTCTAACTTGTGCAATATCATCTAAGTTTCTTGCAAATGAAATTGCAACATAATCATATTCATGTTCACAAGCAGCTTTTAAATCATTAATATCTTTTTCAGCTAAAGCTGGTAAACGAATTATTGTACCTGGTAAGTTCATTGTTTTTCTACTTCCTAAAGGATTTCCATGAACTACTGTACAAACTATATCTTTATCTACTACTTCATCAACTTTTAATTCAATAGCACCATCATCAATTAATATTTTTGTACCTGGCTCAACATCTTTATATAGTTCTTTATAAGATACAGAAACTCTATTCTCATCTCCTGTAATGTCTTCATTTACTAATGTAAATTTTTGTCCATCTTGTATTTTTATTTTATCATTTTTTCCAGTATATAACATTCCTGTTCTTATTTCTGGACCTTTCATGTCAAGAATCATTGGAATTGGTAATTCTTTTTCATTTCTTATTTTTATGATTTCGTTTGTTTTCCATTCTTGTTCATCATAACTTCCATGAGAATAGTTTACTCTACAAACGTTTAATCCAGCTTCAAACAATTCTTCTAATCTTGTTTCACTAGCTGGTCCGATAGTTCCTACTATCTTTGTTTTTCTTAAATTTGATTTCATTTTAATTCTCCCCTATCTAAGATATTTTAACCAATGTTTAGTATACACAATTTATCAACTAAATTCAAGTATTTTAAACAATTTTCTTTTAATATTTTACAAATTTCTTCATATATTTGTAATTATATGAAAAATAATTTATTTCAGCTCCTATTAATATAATAAACATACATACATACACCCACATCATTATTAAAATAATTGATGTTAAGCTTCCATATGTATTTGAAAATCCATCAAACAAATTGATATATATTGAAAAAAACCAAGATACTACATACCAAGAAATTGATGAAAAAGCAGAACCTAATATTTGATATTTCATTGGTAGTTTATGTTTTGGAACAAATTTATATATAAATAGAAAAACAATAAACATTGGTATTATTAATAAAAATCCTCTAATTTTTAAAATATAAGATATAATCATACTTAAAGCTTCTATCTTATTATCAAACATATTACGAATTCTTTCCCCTAATAGCATTATTAACAAGAAAGCTATAATTGAGATTATAAATATTAAAGTATATAAAATTCCCTCAATTCTTACTATAATATTAGTTTTTGTTTTTTTTGTTCCATAT
>CAORJJ010000015.1 GCA_948517135.1 uncultured Clostridia bacterium
ATATTATATAATAATAAATTTATTATTATTAATTTTATACTGCTTTCAAAAATTAAACTAAATAATATAACTGATGATACTTGTGCAATAAAACTTACATAAAATAAACCTTTATTTTTATTTGATTTATAATTAATAAAATATATTAATGATGTTATAATTGAAGAACATGCTAAATAAATATATCTCCCTTCACCATATATAGATAAAAATTTTCCAAACAAACCAAATACTGAACAAGATATTAAACATATTGGAATATACGCCATTGCCATATAGAAAAATGTACTACTTGTTTTTTCTAAATGAAATTTATTTTTAGCAATTTTACTTGCACCTAAAAATACACCTACTAATAATATAATCACCAATGTTTTTAACAAATTAGGAATTGCATTCCAAGTAGACATTAAAAAGATAATCGCTGATAAAATTATTAATAATGCACCTGTTATCAATATACTTGTGTTTTTCTGTTCATTTGGATTTACTTTTTTCTTTTCTTTTACAATTTGATTGACAGTTACATCTTTTTGAACCTCTTTTACTTGTTCAATTTTTTTATTTATCCCACCTTTTAATTCGTTAATTTCTTTTTTTAAAGATAAATTTTCTTTTTCTAATTTTTCAATTTTCTTGCTTGTGCTATATATGTATGCAATAAAAATTATTAATAAAATCCCAGCCATAATTTACTCCTACAATTTTATTTTTTTCTTCTTATAATCCATCCCTCTTCTACTTTTGTAGGAATTCTCAATATAACTTTTTGTTCTTTTACTCCTGGATTTACTGTATCAATTTCTTCCATCGTGTCCGCATCCCATAATTTTTCTATATCAAATTTTAGTGGTTCTATTTTTCCTGGTATTATTAATTCTAAAGCATCACCAACACTTAATTTATTTCTAATTTCAATTAAAACTTTATCATCGATTTCTTTTATTACTTTTCCACCAAACTCATAATTACTATTGTATTGACGTCCTGAATAATCTTGAAAATCTTTATTATTTCGATCATTGAAATAAAATGTTGTAAGACCTCTTGTTTTTGTTTTTTCTAATTCTTCAATATATTTATCACTATTGAAATCATCAGGATTTCTCATATAATCATCTATTGCATTTCTATATGCATTAACAACAGTTGCAACATAATATTCTGTTTTTAATCTTCCTTCTATTTTTAAACTATCTAATCCCATATCAATAATATCTGGAATTTCTTTAATTAAGCATAAATCTTTTGAAGAAAAAATATATGTTCCTTTTTCATCTGTTTCTACTGGCATTAAGTTTCCTGGATTATTTGTTTCTTCAACATAAACATTATAAGCCCATCTACAACTTTGTGCACAGTCTCCTAAATTACCATTTCTTTGTGATAAAAATTCACTTAAAAAACATCTTCCAGAATATCCAAAACATAATGCACCATGTGCAAACATTTCTATATCTAAGTCTTCTGGCTTATTTTTCATTATTTCTCTAATTTGTTCTTTATTTAGCTCTCTTCCTAAAATAATTCTTTTAGCACCATTTCTTTGCCAAAACTTGCAAGTATGATAACTTACAGTATTAGCTTGTGTGCTTATATGTATTTCAGTATCTGGAGCATATTCTCTAATAATATCTACAACTCCACCATCAGCAACTATTATTGCATCTACTTTTAATCTATTTAATTCTTCTGCTTGTTTTTTTATTTCTTCATAAGTATCATCCCAAGCAAAAATATTTATTGCAACATGCACTCTTTTTCCAATGCTATGTGCATAATTTATAGTTCTTTCCAAATCATTATCTTGTATTTCAGATCTAGAACGCAATGATAATTTGGGTGTTCCACAATATACTGCATCAGCTCCATACATAAAAGCTATTTTAGCTTTTTCAAATGATCCTGCTGGTGCTAACAATTCTACTTTTTTCATCTTAATATTCCTTTTATATATATTTGATTTAAAAAAATCTAGAAATATTATAACATTTTATCAAAATATCTTCAAGATAATTCAACAAAAGCATTGAAAACATTGATTTTTTCAAGATTTTATAGTATAATAGTAAATGATTTATGTATTTTTCATAATAGAGGTGATATTAATGCAAACAGATAAAAGATTTTGGGAAACTTCAGAAGTAGATTTAAACCTTAGACACTACTCTGGTCACCCATCTGATGCAATAAAATTAGTAAAAAGAAGTATAGAAAAATATTTAAGAAAACCTGATGTTCCTTTAAAAGATCGTGAGGTTTATTCTGCTATGTATCACGCTTTAGATTACTATAAAAGTATTCTATATTCATCTGCATCAGATTTTTCAACAGGTCCTACATTTTTAAATCACTCATTAATAAATATGAAAAAAGATTATGATTTTTTATCAAAAAAATACAATTCAAATGATCCAACAGAATTACCTGTTATAACAATGAGCGGAAGAATAAAATCACCAATAAGTGCTGTTGAGAAAATTAAAGATAAAATTGAAGAATACCTTGAAAAAGGAACTGATTTAAAATATTTAAATGAAAGCTTAAGAGATTTTATGGGAGTAAGAATTATTGTAAACCCTCCACAAGATGTACAAAATTTAGGAAAATCAGCTGAATTAAAATTATTACAAAATGTTTTAGAAGATTTACTACAATTTCATGGTGTACAAGATAAAACTGTAGAAGACGTTTATAAATTTATTCCTATAAACACCAAAAATAATCCAGATAAATTAGAAAGAATGCAACAAGATGGAAATCCAGATTTTCTACCTAATTATTTAATACCTATTGTTAAAAATTACGTTGATCATCCTAAAAAAAGTGGTTATAGTAGTTATCATATTTGTGCAACACCAGAATATTCTTCAGAAGTAAAAAGAGCTATTTATCCACATTATATAATTCCACCTGTAAAAACAGAATATTCGTTTGAATATCAAATAAGAACTAGAAAAATGGATGAAGAAGCTGAACATGGTACATACTGTCATGATTATTATAAAAAACTAGGAAATTACCATAGATTATCAATTCCATTTTATATTGAATTAAATAAAGAACAAAATAGATTTAAGTCATTAAACTTAGAAGAATCTTGCCAAAAACATTTTGGATATGTTCCATTTTTGAGAATATATAATCCTATTGGAGAATATTTAAAAGATATTTCATTAATAGATTTTAGAGATTTATTTACAAGTTCAGAAAGAGATGCAATTATTGATGGTAAAAAAAGAATTTACTATTATCCAGAATATGGTGGATTTGAAGTTTCTAATGAACCAAATCAATTAATGGTTGCAGATAATTTCATTACACCTATATTCTTAACCCAAGATGATATAGATAAACTAAATCATTCAGAAATTTCATATGAATCATTATTAGAAGATTCACATGCAACAGATTCAATATTAATTACTGGAGAAAATTCAGAATATACATTAAAACCACAAGTTGAAGTTTATTTTGTTGAAACTTCTGAAGATAGAGAAAAATCAGCCAAAGAACATCAAGATGATACAGAACACACAAATCTAATACCAGTTGATTTAGATGAAGATGCTCGTTAATATAAAAAAGAAATGCTAAAAAAGCATTTCTTTTTATTTTCATTCTATTTGATTTTCTAGATATTTTTTACCTTCTTTTTCATCTAAAATCTTTAAATTAATATTTTCTTTTTCTAATTCTCTCAAAATAGATAACGTTTCATCAGTAGAATTCAAATCTATAACAACTAAATTATTATAAAAATTCCTTCCCATAGAAATTTCTCTTACATAGTTTTCTATACCTTCTTCTGCATTCTTTACTGTCATTATTAATTTTACATTTTCTTCAATTTTTCTATATGTACTTTTTCTTGTTATTTCTTGTAACATAACTAATATTCCATATATAGCAAAACACCAAATAAAGCCATACACAATAATTTCCAGCATATTATATCCTCCCTTTTGTATAATTATGCTATATATTATGTTTATTATTAATTATTTGATACAAGATTTAGATATATATAATCTATTTTTTCTGCTGATATTCCTACATCTTTTAAAATCATGTAAGAATCTTCTTTTTCTAATTTTTGAAAGCACTTTTCATCCTCTAATATATTTTTTATAATAATATTTCTTTGAGCACTTTTTCCTAGACTTTCTAAATATTTAATCATAGATTCATTCATTAGTCTTATTTCTTTTAATTGCATTCTATCTTCCTTCCTCATCAATATTTGGCAATGTATGTTTATTATCTTCGTAAATAATCTCTCCTGAATTTAATTTTTTGATTACTTCTTCAGCTGTATGAACTGACATTTCTAGTTTTTCTGTATCTATTGAATATACAGTAGTATCTAGTTGCATATTTTCAAGTTTGGGTGTTATTAATAAAATTCTTTTATATTGTTCTTTTCCTAATATTTCTTCCTTTCTTCCAACAAAAGCTTTTTTTAATTCTTCTCCAAAAAACCTGTTTTATAATATAAATTGAAAGTTTGCATAGCTTCATTTCCAAAAATTTTATTTGTTTTCATTACCTCTGTAAATGCTTCAAACTTCTTTTGAAGATTATTAGGAATATCTTCCTTAGGAATTAATTTTAATTGTTCAACATATTCATTTATTCCAATTTGCTCTTTATCATAAATCTTAGAGTATACTTTATCAAGAGCTTTTTCAATTAAACCTTCTCTATCTGAAATAATTTCAATTCCTTCAAATTTAATTCCATGTTTTGCTTTCATTAAATCATTTGTTGAATTAGATCTTGAATTTATTGCTTCTACTGTTGCAGAAACCTTATCTGTATAAAAACCTGCTAAAAAGTGACCTTGGTTCATTCCTCTAGAAATTATTACTGCTTCTATATCACCTTCTAATTCATTTATCATTTTAGAGAAAACTCGTGAAAAATCCCAACAAGTAATTCTAGAATTTGGAATTATCGATTCTAGATTCTCCTTAGAAAACTCAAAATTATATTTAGAATCTTTAAGTTCATCTCTATAAAAGTATCCATCATCATATTGTAACTCTTTGCATAGTGAACAATAGATATGCATTGCTTTTTCTTCTAAAGTCCCATCTTCTGGAAATCCTTTATATACTGCTGTTTTAAGTTCTTGATTTACTGTCCATTCTGGCTCTTCATTTTGTCTAATTATGCAATCTCCAACATAAGTTAATGAATTAAAATTTCTAAATTCATACATAGGATTTATATATCTATCCATATTATATGTATTTAGTATTTGTAAATATCTATCTGTGCATTCCTGTAATTTAGGTATATAAAAGCAATTATGAATTTGTCTATTTTTTAATTCACCTTTACTGTCTACATTCCCAAAAACCTTTCCTAATTCTCTTAAATATTCTGCTAATTGTCTTTCTTCAGCATTTATTGCAAATTCTTCTTTATTATCTTCAAAATTAATAAACTTTTTTAAAATGTTATCATCAGTCAAAATTTGAAATACTCTATCTAATAGTTCTTTATCTGTTTTTTCTGTTATTTTACTTTTCTTTAATGCTTCAATATCTCTTGTTTTCAATAATCTTTCAATTCTCTCATATCCTTTAGAAAATTTCTCAAACTTTGGAAGTAATTCAGAAAATTGGTAGAATATGTCATGTATTGATGTTTTAGATACACCAAAATATGCTCTTCCTACAAATTTATCATTATCATATATTGTTTCTAAACCTAATTGAGGTTCATTTTCAGGACATTCACATAAATCAGTTGTATAATAAAAATAAATATCTTCTAAACCTTTTCCTTCTCTAGGTATCAATTTTTCTATACATATATTAAAGTCTTCATCACTTAAATTTAATATTGTTGCAATCCCATCTATAACTCTACCATTAGTTTCTTTTTCTGTTATTATATTCATATATATCTCCTATGATTTCTATATTAACATATAGAAAATCGTTTTACAATATAAATTTAAGGACATAAAAAAAGAAGCCTTTCGGCTTGCTTTTTTACTTTATTTCTATGCATTTTTGAATGTGCTATTTTTATAGCACTTAAAATTATACTAACATTAAAATTGCTTGTTTGCTATTGTCACCTTTTCTTGGTTCCATTTTTAATATTCTAGTATATCCACCAACTCTACCTTCATATTTTGGAGCTAGTTCATTGAATAATTTATTCATTAAGTCAACACCTTCAACTTTGTTAACTTTTTTCATTAATTTTCTTCTAGCATTTAATCTTGATGGCATATCTTTTTGTCTTTTTTCCATTTTTTCTTCTTTAACAACTCTAAGGTATTCTTTACCATTTTTACTTGTTACTTTTTCTGTAACTTTTCTACCTTTGTCATCAAGTTTAGCTTTTACAACCTTAACTTCTACTTCTTCGTAGTTTTTATGCTCTTTAACTGCTAATGCAATTACACTATCAACAATAGCTTTTACTTCTTTAGCTCTAGCTTCTGTTGTAACTAATTTACCATTTAATATTAAATCAGTTGTTTGTGTTTTAAGCATTGCTAATCTTTGATCAGTTGGTTTTCCAAGTTTTCTTGTTCCTGCCACTTTACTTTCCACCTTCCTTAAAAATATTATTCATCTTCTGATGTAAAGTTTAATCCTAAAGCAATCAATTTATTTGTAACTTCATCTAATGATTTCTTTCCAAGATTTCTAACTTTCATCATATCTTCTTGTGATTTATTTGTTAAATCTTCTACTGTTGCTATACCTGCTCTCTTTAAGCAGTTATATGATCTAACTGAAAGCTCTAATTCCTCTATCGGCATTTCTAAAACTTTCTCTTTTTTAGATTCTTCTTTTTCTACCATAACTTGAGTATTTCTAGCTGTTTCTGATAAGTCAATAAATAATTCTAAATGACCTGTCATAACTTTAGCAGCTAAACTCAAAGCTTCAAAAGGTTTTAAACTACCGTCTGTCCAAACTTCAATTGTTAATTTATCATAATCTACCATTTGTCCAACTCTAGTATTTTCTACTGTATAATTAACTTTCTTTACAGGAGTAAATATTGAGTCGATTGGTAATACATCTATTGGATTATTGTCTTTTTTATTCTTTTCAGCAACATTGTAACCTCTACCTCTATTAACTGTCATTTCCATGTGAACATCACAATTGCTAGATGTTGTTGCTATATGTAGTTCTGGATTTAATATTTCAACTGTTCCATCTGTTACGATATCAGCAGCTGTAATTTCTCCAGCCCCTTTGTGATCTATCCTAATAATTTTTTCATCATTATCAAATACTTTTAGTCTAACACTTTTCAAATTAACAATTAACTCAGGAACATCTTCTACAATTCCTTGAACTGTAGAAAATTCATGTACTACGCCGTTTATTTTAACACTTGTTATAGCAGCTCCTGGCAATGATGATAATAAAATTCTTCTTAAAGAATTTCCTATTGTCATTCCATATCCACGCTCTAATGGTTCACATATGAATTTTGCATAATTCCTCTTATCGTCTGTCTCTATACATTCGATGTTTGGTTTTTCAAATTCAATCATTCTTACCTCCTATGGTTACAAACATAACCTTATAAAATTTATATATATCCTACGTACGTATCCTAAGTATTCTAATTATTATTTAGAGTATAACTCAACGATTAAGTGTTCTTCAACTGGTAGATCGATTTCTTCTCTATTAACAACTCTAACAACTTTAGCACTTAAATTTTTGCTATCTAAGTCTAACCATTCAGGTATTGGTCTAGCACTACCTGCTTCAACATTAACTTTAATAACATTGTTGTCTTTTCTATTTTCTTTTATAGTAATAACATCTCCTGGTTTTACTAAATAAGAAGCTATATCTGTTTTAACACCATTAACTTCAAAGTTACCATGTGTTACTAATTGTCTAGCTTGAGGTCTTGAAACACCAAAACCTAATCTATATACAACATTATCTAATCTGCTTTCTAATATTTGTAAAAGGTTTGTACCTGTAATACCTTTTTTATTAGAAGCCATTTCAAAATATCTTCTAAATTGTTTTTCACCTACTCCGTAGAATGATTTTGTTTTTTGTTTTTCTCTTAATTGTGTACCGTATTCAGATAATTTTGTTCTTTTTTGTCCGTGTTGTCCTGGAGCATAATTTCTTCTTGTTACACTACATTTATCAGAATAACATCTTGAACCTTTTAAGAACAATTTTTGTCCTTCTCTACGGCATATACGACATTGTTCGTCTTTATATCTTGCCATTTGTTTAAATACACCTCTTTCTTAAATTTTTCTTTATATCAATCAATTCTTTTATACTCTTCTTCTTTTTGGTGGTCTACAACCATTATGTGGTATTGGAGTAACATCTTTAATCATTGTTATATCCAATCCTGCTGTTTGTAATGATCTGATTGCCGCTTCACGACCAGCACCAGGTCCTTTAACAAAAACTTCAACAGTTTTTAATCCATGTTCCATTGCTACTTTAGCTGCAGTTTCTGCTGCTTGACCAGCTGCAAATGGTGTACTTTTTCTAGATCCTTTAAAACCAAGTTCTCCAGCACTAGCCCAAGAGATAACATTTCCTTGAGTATCTGTTATAGAAACGATTGTGTTATTAAAACTAGAATGGATATGAGCTGAACCTTTATCTATGTTTTTTCTTTCTCTTCTTCTGATACCTGTTTTCTTTACGTTACTAGCTTTAGCCATTTGGTATTTACCTCCTAATTAATTTTATTTTTTACTCTTACTTACTAATTTTCTAGGACCTTTTCTTGTACGAGCATTAGTTTTTGTTCTTTGTCCTCTTACAGGTAGTCCTCTTCTATGTCTAATTCCACGATAGCATCCTATTTCTGTTAATCTTTTTATATTTAAAGCTACTTCTCTTCTTAAGTCACCTTCTACTTTAAATCCTTCCATAGCTTTTCTAATTTTTGCTACTTCATCATCTGTTAAATCTTTTACTCTAGTATCTGGGTTTACACCAGCTTCTTTTAGAATTTTTTGAGAACTAGGTAAACCAACACCATATATGTATGTTAATCCTATCTCTACTCTTTTTTCTCTAGGTAAATCAACTCCTGCTATACGAGCCATAAATTTTTGCACCTCCATAAATTTTCATCTTTACTTTGTTTTTATTTGTTAGCTTGCTTTAATAATTAAACCTGAAATGTATTATATAAAATATAATAGTAATTTAATTATTTTTAGCATATATATAAACACAGTATGAATATCAGATTTTTCTGACAGCCGCTCCATAGACTGTGTTAATATCATAATTTGTTTGGATAAATTAATTACCCTTGTCTTTGTTTATGCTTAGGGTTTTCGCATATAACTCTAACAACGCCTTTTCTTTTGATGATTTTGCATTTTTCGCAAATTTTCTTAACTGATGGTCTTACTTTCATCTTTCTTCCTCCTAAAAAATATTATTATTTTGCTCTCCAAGTAATTCTTCCTTTAGATAAATCATATGGTGATAACTCTAATTTTACTTTGTCACCTGGTAGAATTTTTATATAGTTCATTCTAAGCTTACCAGAAATGTGAGCTAAGACTTGATGACCATTCTCAAGTTCTACCTTAAAATTAGTATTTGGTAATGTTTCTACAACAACTCCCTCAACTTCGATTACATCTTCTTTAGACAAATTAAAACCCCCTTTACTTAGAACGCAAAGTAAGCCTTTATAGGCATTATTTTCGTATATTTATTACTTCTCAAGATTGCCTCTTGAGCAATAATCTAGAATATTATATCGCATTTTTATAGCAATGTCAATATTTTTGGCTCATTTTCTGTAATTAAAATTGTGTTTTCATAATGTGCTGATAAACTTCCATCTTGAGTAATAATTGTCCAACCATCATCTAATTCCCATATATCAGGTTTTCCAGCTATTACCATAGGTTCCACTGCTATTGTCATGCCTGGTTCAAGTTTTGGTCCTCTACCTGGTTTTCCATAGTTTGGAATTCCAGGATCTTCATGCATCTCTTTTCCTATTCCATGACCTTGAAATTCTCTAACAACAGAAAAACCAAACTGACTTACATAAGAATCTACTGCATGTGATATATCACCAACTCTATTACCAGCTTTTGCATATTTCATTGCTTCAAAAAATGCTTGTTTTGTAACTGCAACTAATTCTTGTGCTTGTTTACTACAATTTCCTACTAAAAATGTTCTTGCAGCATCTCCATTATAACCATTTTTTAATACAACTAAATCTACACTAACTATATCACCATCTTTAATATATACATCTTTTGATGGTATTCCATGAATAACTTCATCATTTATTGAAATACATAATGTTCCTGGAAAATTTGGAACTCCTCTTACTCCACTTGGATATCCTTTTTGAGCAGGAATTCCTCCATGTTCTTTAATAAATTTATCTGCCATTTGATCTAATTCCAAAGTACTCATTCCAGGCTTTATTATTTTTTCTATATATTCATAAGTTAATGCAGTAATTTTACAAGCTTCCTGCATTAACTCAATTTCTCTTTTCGATTTTATTGTAATCATTCTAAACCTCTTTTTTCTATCCACATATTGTTATTAAAATTTATTTGTTTTTTAGATAATTTATAACATCAACTGCTACTTCATCTTTCATTCTATTTACTGATTTACTTAATACAGTTGAATATAAAGCACCTGTTTCCTTGTAGTAATCTGCAACTGGTGCTGTTTCTCTATGATATACTTCTAATCTATTTTTAGCTTTTTCTAATTTATCATCATCTCTTTGATATAATTTACTACCACATTTATCACAAATACCTTCAACTTTTGATGGATGTAATACTGTATTATAAATAGCTTTACAAGCTGAATTCGTGCAAATCATTCTATTAGTAATTCTTTCTAGTATTTCTTCTTCTGGTGTTTCTAAGTTAACAACTATATCAATTTTCTTTCCTTCTTTAGCAAGCATTTCATCTAGAACTTTAGCTTGATTTACAGTTCTTGGGAATCCATCTAATATTAAACCATCTTTAACGTCATTTTCTTTTAATCTAGAAGTAATTAATTCTACTGTCAAATCATCTGGAACTAATTGTCCTTTTGTCATATAACTATTAGCTCTTTGACCAATTTCTGTTCCTTCACTAATATATTTTCTAAAAATATCTCCACTAGAAATTGCTGGAATATTAAATT
Organism: uncultured Clostridia bacterium; assembly: GCA_948517135.1. GTDB lineage: Bacteria > Bacillota > Clostridia > TANB77 > CAG-508 > Scatovivens. The sequence continues at coordinate 11,178 of CAORJJ010000015.1, forward strand.
CTTTTGCAAGAATTTCTGCTACACTTCCTTTTCCAGAAGCTGGAGCTCCTAACATAATAATAACCATAATAGTTACCTCCTAAAAACTAAAATTTATACTAATTAAATACTACACTTCATATAATATTTGATTAATATAAATTTATAAGCACATTTAGGTGGCTTTTTAAGCCACCTAAACTTTTGTGCAATTTATTTTTCTAAAAATCCTTTATAATGTCTCATTACTAATTGAGATTCTAATTGTTGAACAGTTTCTAATGCAACACCAACTACTATAAGAATTGATGTACCACCAAATGAAATATCAATATCTGTAAATCTCATTAACATTGGAAGGATTGCAATTAAACTTAAGAATAAAGCTCCAAACCATGTTAATTTATTTAATATTGCTGTTATATAATCAGTTGTTGGTTTTCCAGCTCTAATTCCTGGAATAAATCCACCATTTTGTTTAATATTTGTTGATACTTCTGCTGGATTGAATGTTGCATATGTATAGAAGAATGTAAACCCAACTATTAATAATAGATATACTATAGCGTTTGCTAAACTATATCCCCATGCAACTCCAGATGTAGAAGTAGCAATTGAAAAATTATATAGACCAGCTATAAAACCTGTTCCACCAATTTTATCTGCTGCAAATATTTGAATAAGCATTGCAGGAAATGTCATAAATGATGATGCGAAAATTACTGGCATAACTCCAGCCATTGCTAGCTTAAGTGGAATATGAGTATTTTGTCCACCATACATTTTTCTTCCCACAACTTTTTTTGCATATTGCACTGGAACTTTTCTTTCTGCTTGTTGTACAAATACAACTCCTGCAACTAAAAGAATTGCTCCAATTATAATTGCAAGTGATGTAACTATTCCAACAGTATTTACTCCTGTTTCAGTTACAATTATGTTCCATAATGTAACTATTCCTGATGGTAATCTTGAAATAATACCAACAAAGATAATCATTGATATACCATTTCCGATACCTTTGTTTGTAATTTGATCACCTAACCACATTAATATAGCAGTACCTGTAATTAAAGATAATACAACTATCGAACCTGTTAGTAATCCTGGATTAATAAATATTCCAGATCCACTATATGAAATATAGATTCCTAATCCTTCAACTAAAGCTAATACTATACTTAACATTTTTGTATATTTATTAATTTTTTGTTTTCCAGCTTCTCCACCTTCCTTCATCATTTTTTCTAATGAAGGTATAATCCAGCCTAACAATTGAATAACAATTGATGCTGTAATATATGGTGTTATTGTCATTGAGAATATTGATAATCTTGAGAAAGCTCCACCAGATATTGTATTAATTAATCCCATTATACTTCCTGTTGCAGAACTCATTTGCTCACCTAAGGCAATTGTATCTACACCTGGAACAGCGATATAACAACCAAATCTGAAAATTACTATTAATAATAGTGTATATAAAATTCTTTTTCTTACTTCTGGAGTTTTCCAAGCATTTTTAATAGTTTTAAACAACTAAATCACCTCAATCTTTCCACCTGCAGCTTCTATTTTTTCTGCAGCAGCTTTAGTAAATCTTTTTGCTTTAACTGTTAACTTTTTATCTAAGTTTCCAGTAGCTAAAACAACTATTCCATCGTTTATTTTTCCGATAATTCCTTCTGCTAATAATGTTTCAGCTGTAACTTCTTTTGCTTCTGATTTGTTAAGCATTGTTAAAGTTACTTCTGTATAATTTTTAGCATGAATGTTTGTAAATCCTCTTTTTGGTAATCTTCTATATAATGGTGTTTGACCACCTTCAAATCCTCTTCTTACTCCACCGCCGCTTCTTGCTTTTTGTCCTTTATGACCTCTACCAGAAGTTTTTCCAAGACCTGAACCAATTCCACGTCCAACTCTTCTTCTAGTTTGTCTTTTTGTAGCTGGCTTGATGTTTCCTAATTCCATCTTTTTGCACCTCCTCTATTTGGTTTTTATTAATTTCGAATTTATTATATCATTAAATAATACAATTTCAATAAATTCTATAAAATTTTTATTATAATATTTCGCTAACTTTTTTTCCTCTTTTTTTAGCAACTGATTCAACAGTTTGCATATTTTTAAGAGCTTCAATAGTAGCATATACAACGTTTCTTGGATTATTTGTTCCAATAACTTTTGTATTTATATCTTTATAACCTGCAAGTTCAAGAACTGGTCTAACGCTACCACCAGCGATAACTCCAGTACCTTCTGCACCTGGTTTTAACATAACTTTAGCGCTACCAAATCTACCAACAAATTCATGTGGTATTGTTGTTCCAACAATTGGAACTGTTATTAAATTCTTTTTAGCATCTTCAATAGCTTTTTTGATTGCATCTGGAACTTCTGATGCTTTTCCATTACCAACACCAATATGTCCTTGCTCATCTCCAACAACTACAACAGCGCTAAATCTAAAAGTTCTACCACCTTTAACAACTTTTGCAACTCTGTTAATAGCTACTACAGTTTCTTTTAATTCTACTGATTTTTCTTCCATGAGAATTTTTTTCCTCCTTCTTTACTTAATTAGAAATCTAATCCTGCTTCACGAGCTGCTTCTGCTACTGCTTTTACAACACCGTGATATATAAATCCACCTCTATCAAAAACTACTTGTTTGATATTTTTCTTTAAAGCTTTTTCAGCAATTACTTTACCAACTTCTTTAGCTGCTTCAACATTTGCTGCTTTTGTTTTTATATCTTTATCTAAAGTTGAAACATATACAAGTGTTTCTCCTTTAACATCATCAATAACTTGAGCAATAATGTTTTTATTAGATTTTGTTACAGCAAGTCTTGGGCATTCTGTTGTTCCTGAAATTTTTGTACGTACTCTTGTATGACGTCTTGCTCTTTCAGCTTTTCTATCTATCTTAGTAATCATTTTTTCTCCTTTCTAGGTTCCCTTATAGGGGTATATTTAATCCCAAATTTGGTATATCTTTAAGGGATTAAATATACCCCCTAAAGCAACTTTTACCTAACATTATTAATTAATGATCTAATTTCTATTTTTTACCAGCTTTACCTTCTTTACGTCTAATAACTTCTTCAGCATATTTAATACCTTTACCTCTATATACTTCAGGTGGTCTTTTTGTTCTGATAACAGCTGCTGTTTGACCAACTAGTTCTTTATCCATACCTTTAACAATTATTTCGTTTGCATTTGGTACATCAAAAGTAATTCCTTCTGGAGCAGCCATTTCTATTGGATGTGAATAACCTAAGTTTAATAATAAGTCATTTCCTTTTTTGCTAGCTCTATATCCAACACCATTAACTTCTAATTTTCTTTCAAAACCTTTTGTTGTTCCTTCAATCATGTTATTTAATAATGTTCTTGTTAAACCATGTAAACTTCTGTTTTCTGGTTGATCATCTGGTCTAACTACAGTTAGAACATTACCTTCAAGATTGATTTTCATATTTTTATGAAATTCTTTCTCTAAAGTTCCTTTAGGACCTTTTACAGTAATTTTTTGTTCATCAATTTTAATTTCAACACCTTCTGGTACTGTAATAGGTTTATTTCCTATTCTAGACATTTTGAATTTCCCTCCTTTTTTTATTATTTCGATTATTTTTATTTTATCTTAGTGGAAGATTCTACCAAACATAAGCTAAAACTTCTCCACCTATACCTAATTCTCTAGCTTTTTTATCTGTCATTATTCCTTTTGAAGTAGAAATTAATGCAACACCTAAACCATTTAATACTTTTGGTAATTCATCTTTAGATGCATAAATTCTTAAACCAGGTTTACTGATTCTTCTTAAACCATCTATAACTCTATTACCTTTCTCATCATATTTTAAAGTAATTCTAATGATTCCTTGTACATCGCTTTCGATTTCTTCAAAAGCTTTTATATAACCTTCTTCAAGTAATGTTTCTGCAATAGCTTTTTTCATTTTTGATGCTGGAACATCAACTGATTTGAATTTTTGGCTATTAGCATTTCTTATTCTTGTTAACATATCTGCTATTGGGTCTGTTGTATTCAATTTTTTACCCTCCTTTTTTAATATTTTTTTATATACTTTTAAGTATTTTCACAAATTTTAATCAAAAACAAGTATTACATGTTTTTCATTAAAATTTTACCAACTTGCTTTCTTAACTCCTGGAATCTCACCCTTATGAGCTAATTCTCTAAAGCAAACACGGCATATACCATATTTTCTAATGTATGAATGTGGTCTTCCACATAATTTACATCTATTATATTCTCTAGTTTTGAATTTTTGTGGTTTTGCACATTTTACTTTTAATGATTTTTTAGCCATTTTTTTCTCCTTTCTTAAAAAAATTAATTTTTAAATGGCATTCCTAAAAGTGTTAGTAACTCTTTAGCTTCTTCATCAGATTTAGCTGTTGTTACAAATATAATATCCATACCTCTTAATTGGTCTACTTTATCATATTCGATTTCTGGGAATATTAATTGTTCTTTTATACCCATTGAATAGTTTCCTCTACCATCAAATGAATTTGCTGATACTCCTCTAAAATCTCTAACTCTAGGAAGAGCAACATTAAATAATTTTAATGCGAAATCATACATTCTTCCTGCTCTTAATGTAACTTTGCATCCTATTTTTGCACCTTCTCTTAATTTAAACGCTGCAATTGATTTTCTTGCTTTTGTTACTATTGGTCTTTGACCAGTAATTATGCTTAAATCATTCATTGCATTATCTAAAGCTTTAGGATTATCTTTTGTATCTCCTAAGCCTATATTTATAACAATTTTATCTAATTTAGGAACTTGCATTACTGATGAATAATTAAATTTTTTCATCATTGCTGGAATTACTTCTTTTTCATATTGTTCTCTAAGTTTTTCCATTTCTAATTATTCCTCCTTTCCAAATACTCTTATTTTAATTTTGCATTACATTTTTTGCAAACACGAACTTTTTCGCCTTTTTCTTCAACATATCCTACTTTTGTAGCTGCTTTACATTTTGGGCAAACTACATTAGCTTTTGCACTATGTATAGCGCATTCTACTGAAATGATTCCACCTTCTTCACCTTGTTTTCTAGGTTTGATATGTTTTTTTCTTATATTAACACCTTTAACAACTATTTTATTTGTTTTTGGTATAACGTCTAAAACTTCTCCAGTTTTTCCTTTATCATTTCCAGATAAAATTTTAACTGTATCACCTTTTTTTATTTTCAAATTATTCACCTCTATTTCTTTTTCATTTTTAATGAATTATAAAACCTCAGGTGCTAAAGAAATAATTTTCATATAATCTTTATCTCTTAATTCTCTAGCTACAGGTCCAAATATACGTGTTCCTTTTGGTGTACCATCATCACGTATAATAACTGCTGCATTTTCATCAAATTTTAAATAAGAACCATCTTGTCTTCTAACACCTTTTCTTGTTCTTACTACAACAGCTTTAACAACTTCACCTTTTTTTACAACGCCACCTGGTGTAGCTGTTTTAACAGAAGCCATTATTACATCTCCTATTTCGGCAACTTTTCTATGTGAACCACCTAAACATCTAATGCACATAATTTCTTTTGCACCAGTGTTGTCAGCTACTTTTAATCTAGTTTGTTGCTGTACCATTGATTTGTTCCTCCTTTTATTCTTCTCTATATCTCAATATAGATAATCTTATTTTATAACTGCTTTCTCAACGATTTTAACAAGTCTGAATCTTTTATCTTTTGATAAAGGTCTTGTTTCCATAACTTCAACTTTATCTCCAACTTTACATTCATTGTTTTCATCATGAGCTTTTAATTTATATGTTCTTTTTACAGTTTTATTGTAAATTGGGTGAGCAACAGATGTTTCAACTGCAACAACTATTGTTTTATCCATTTTATCAGATACAACTGTACCAATCATAGTTTTACGAAGATTTCTTTCTTCCATTAGGATGTTCTCCTTTCTTATTATAATTATTGATTATTATTATTTAATTCTCTTTGTCTTAAAATTGTTTTTATTCTAGCTATTTCTTTTCTAACTTCTCTTATTCTTAGTGGATTATCTAATCCGTTTGTAGCTAGGCTAAATCTTAACTTAAATAATTCTGATTTTAATTCACTTAGCTCTTTTTCTAGCTCTGGTGAAGACATTTCTTTTACTTTACTATTCTTCATCATTATCACCACCTACTTCTGTTTCTCTTTTTACGAATTTTGTTTGAACTGGTAATTTTTGAGCAGCTAATCTTAATGCTTCTCTAGCAACTTCTTCAGAAACTCCTTCTAGTTCAAATAAAACTCTTCCTGGTTTTACAACCGCAACCCAGTATTCTGGAGCTCCTTTACCTTTACCCATACGAGTTTCAGCTGGTTTCTTAGTTACTGGTTTGTCTGGGAATATTTTAATCCAAACTTTTCCACCTCTTTTAATGTAACGGTTAACTGCGATTCTGGCAGCTTCAATTTGGTTTGATTTAATCCATCCTGCTGTTGTAGCTTGAATTCCGTATTGTCCTTCATTAACTACATTACCTCTTGTTGCTTTTCCTCTATTTCTACCTTTTTGTTGTTTTCTAAACTTTGTTCTTTTTGGCATTAATGGCATTAGTCGTTACCTCCTTTTGCTTCTTTTTTAGCTGGAAGAACTTCACCTTTATAAATCCATACTTTTACACCGATTTTTCCATAAGTAGTATCAGCTTCATAAAAACCATAGTCTATATCAGCTCTTAATGTTTGTAATGGTATAGTACCTTCTTTATAGAATTCTGTTCTTGCCATATCAGCTCCACCTAATCTTCCAGATACAGCTGTTTTTATTCCTAATGCTCCAGCTTTCATAGCTTTTTGCATTGATTGTTTCATTGCTCTTCTGAATGAAATTCTTCTTTCTAGTTGATTTGCAATACTTTCTGCAACTAATTGTGCATCTGTATCTACATTTTTAACCTCAACAATATTCAAATTAACTTCTTTTTTAATCATTTTTTCAAGTTCTGCTTTTAATGCTTCTGAAAGGTTTCCACCTTTACCAATAACTAAACCTGGTTTAGCTGTATAAACATTAACTTTTACGAATTTAGCAGTTCTCTCGATTTCTATTTTTGAAATTCCACTAATAAATAGTTTCTTTTTCACATATTCACGAATTTTATGGTCTTCAACTAGGTATTCGCTAAATTTATTGCTATCAGCATACCATTTAGAACTCCAATCTCTAATAACACCTACTCTTATTCCATTTGGATGAACTTTTTGTCCCATCGTAAATATCCTCCTTTCTCTTATTTACTCTCTCTTAAAACTATTGTTATATGACTTGTTCTTTTTCTAATTCTAACTGCTGAACCTTTTGCAGCTGGTCTAATTCTTTTTAGTGTAGGACCTTGATTTGCATATATTTCTGCAACATAAAGGTTAGCTCTATTCATGAAATGATTATTTTCAGCGTTTGCAATAGCTGAATTTAATAATTTTTCTAATATTTCGCTTGATGCTTTAGGTGCGAACTTAGCTATATTTTGAGCTTCTTCAACACTTTTACCTCTCATTAAGTCTGCTACTATTTTAACTTTACGGCTTGAAATTCTAGCATAACTTAATGTTGCTCTTGCTTCTGCTACTTGAGTTGTTTTCTCTTCCACTGTTATATCCTCCAATTTCTAAATTTTTATTTTTTTGTTGTTTTATCTCCTGCGTGACCTTTAAATGTTCTTGTAGGAGCAAATTCTCCTAATTTATGACCGATCATTTCTTCTGAAATATATACAGGAACATGTTTTCTACCATCATGAACAGCTATTGTGTGTCCAACCATTTGTGGGTAGATTGTAGATGCTCTTGACCATGTTTTTAATACTTCTTTTTTACCTGTCTCATTCATAGCTTCAATTCTTTTCATAAGTTCTGGAGCTACATAAGGTACTTTTTTACTTGATCTTGACATTAGTTTTCTCCCTTCTATTATTTTCTTCTCTTAACTATAAATTTATTAGATAGCTTTTTCTTATTTCTTGTCTTATATCCAAGAGCTGGTTTACCCCAAGGAGTCATAGGTCCGCTATGTCCAACTGGAGCTCTACCTTCACCACCACCATGAGGGTGATCATTAGGGTTCATAACAGATCCTCTAACAGTAGGTCTAATTCCCATATGTCTTTTTCTTCCAGCTTTACCTAATTTAATATTTTCATGATCTGTATTTCCTATTGTTCCAATTGTAGCTCTACATCTTACAGAAATTAATCTCATTTCTCCTGATGGAAGTCTTACGTGAGCATAAGCACCTTCTTTAGCCATTAATTGAGCCTCTTGTCCAGCACTTCTTACTAATTTTCCACCTTGACCTGGATTTAATTCTATATTATGAATTAATGTACCAACTGGAATACTTGATATTGGCATTGCATTTCCTGGTTTAATATCTATATTTTCACCAGAAACTACTTTGTCACCATCTGTTAATCCTTGTGGTGCTAAAATGTAACTTTTTGTTCCATCTTCATATTGGATTAAAGCAATATTTGCACTTCTGTTTGGATCATATTCGATACCAATAACAGTTGCTGTCATATTGTCTTTTTGTCTTTTAAAATCTATTATTCTATATTTTTGTCTATTTCCACCACCTTGATGTCTTACTGTAATTCTACCATATGAATTTCTACCTGCATTTTTTCTCTTTGTTGCAAGTAAAGATTTTTCTGGTGTCTTTTTTGTGATTTCTTCATATGTTGAAGAAGTCATATTTCTTCTTGATGGTGTATATGGTCTGTAATGTTTAATTCCCATTTTTATTTTCTCTCCTTTTATTAATTTATTATCCGGGTTCTTTCCCGATATTTGTTTCTAACTTATTAATTATAAGAAACAAGTATAGCTAGGCAACCTAGTTAAAAATTTAATGCGCATACGATTGTATGTAAATTAAATTTTTAATGAAGGTTAACAATGCTAGACGAAGTTTATTATAATTAAGCACCCATAAATTCATCAATTGAATCTTTATACTTCTTAGAAACTTTAACTTCTTTTCCACCTTTTCCAAGGTATTTCATATCTGATACGTTTGTATCAATTGTTACGATAGCTTTTTTCCAGTCTGGAGTTCTTCCAGCTGCATATCTAACTCTTTTTTCTTTTCCTTTTACAGTCATAGTATTTACTTTTAATACTTTAACTCCAAATAATTTTTCAACTGCGTTTTTTATTTCAACTTTTGTTGATTTTTTTGCTACTTTGAAAGTGTATTTTCCTTCTTGCATATCCATGCTACTTTTTTCAGTAACGATAGGTTTTATTATAATATCTTCTGCTACCATGATTAAGCATACACCTCCTCTAATTTCTTAATTGTATCTACTGTAACAACTAATTTTTTATTTTTTAATAATTCGTATACATTTATTGTATTTACTGAACTTGTTGTAACATTAGCTAAATTTCTAGCTGATTTTTGAACAACTTCATTACTTGCAGGTAATACTATTAAAGCTTTTTCTTCAACTTTTAAGTTTTTCATAGCATCTGCCATTTGTTTTGTTTTGATTTCTTTGAAATCAAATTTATCAACAACTACTAAATCATTTTCTAATACTTTTGAACTTAATAATGATTTAATTGCTAATTGTCTTTCTTTTCTATTAACTCTATATTTATAAGATCTTGGTTTTGGTCCTAAAGCAATACCACCTTTAATCCATTGTGGAGCTCTAATAGATCCTTGTCTAGCTCTACCTGTACCTTTTTGTTTCCAAGGTTTTCTTCCACCGCCTCTTACTTCAGCTCTAGTTTTTGTGCTTTGTGTACCTTGTCTTTGATTAGCTAAATAATTAACTAAAACACTGTGTACAACAGCTTCGTTAGGTTCGATTCCGAATATTTCTTCTTTTAAATCTACTTTACTAACTTTTTTTCCTTTTATATCATATACATCTATACTTGGCATTTAATCTTCCTCCTTCCTTCTATTTAGACGCTTTAACTGTTTTTCTAATTTTTAAAATGCTTCCTTTATTTCCAGGTACTGAACCTTTTATTAAAATTGCATTTTTATCTAAGTCTACTTTTACAACTTCTAGATTTTGTACAGTAACTTTTTCTACACCCATATGTCCTGGTAATTTTTTACCTTTGAAAACTCTACCTGGTGTAGATGTTGATCCCATTGAACCTGGTCTTCTATGATACATAGAACCATGTCCCATAGGTCCTCTTGATTGACCATGACGTTTAATAACACCTTGGAATCCTTTTCCTTTTGTGATACCTTGAACATCAACTTTTTCTCCAGCTTCAAATGTATCAACTTTTATTTCAGCACCAACTTTTACGTCAGCTAAGCATTCTGGACATGCTCTAAATTCTCTTAAATGTTTAGAAGCACTTACACCTGCTTTTTTGAAATGTCCTTGTTTTGGTTTGTTAACTTTTGATTCTTTAACTGCTCCAAAGCCTAATTGAACAGCATCATATCCATCAGTTTCAACTGTTTTTACTTGAACTACTGAACATGGTCCTGCTTCTATAACTGTTACTGGAATAACTACACCTTTTTCATCAAATATTTGTGTCATTCCAATTTTTCTTCCTATTATTGCTTTCATCTTTCTTTTCCTCCTACTATTGGCTCGAACGTGTAATAATAAAACATAATTAATATATTACTCGTTTTAGCTTGGTTTGATTTTTTAGAAATTTCTTTCTTATTTATAATTAAAGTTTGATTTCGATATCAACACCTGCTGGTAACTCTAATTTCATTAAGCTATCAACTGTTTTTTGTGTTGGATAAAGAATATCAATAACTCTTTTGTGTGTTCTCATTTCAAATTGTTCTCTTGAATCTTTGTGTTTGTGTGGAGAACGTAAAATAGTTACTATTTCTTTCTCTGTTGGAAGTGGAATAGGACCTGAAACTTTAGCTCCTGTTCTCTTAGCAGTATCTACTATTTTTTCAGCAGACTGATCTAAAACAACATAATCATAAGCTTTTAATCTTATTCTAATTTTGTCACTTCCTATCTTTGTGTTTGATGTTGCCATTTAAATTTCCCTCCTTAATTAAATATTTGGCTAACGGCAAGTTATCAACGTACCCTGGTGTTTCTTTTAACCCCATTTTAAAATCCAAGTTTTCTTTAGTGCTTAAAATTTTATTTTAAACTTAAAATCTTGGATAAGTATGTACATTTATCAAACTTATCGCCTGGTCTCTGCCAAGACATACTCCACAGAAGTTCCCTCCACTTAAAGTGTAGCCACATTCTGCTTCTTCGCTTTATCTTACGCTTTTATATTATACTACGGGTATAAGGCTTTGTCAACATATTTTTTCATTTTCTTTACAATTTTAGAAATGCCTTGAATTTATTTCAAATATTACATTTCAAGAAAAAAATAACCATAATTTTATTTATGGTTATTTCTATATCTTTATTGATTTTCTTCTACAACTAATGAACACTCAATATCTTTTTTACCTTGTAATACTCCATTATTATATTTTAATAAACTAACTGTTGGATTTCCTGTTGCTTGTGGTATTTCTACCATTATTTCCATTATTCCATCATTATCAATATCTAAAACTTCTACATTATTTATATTTAAGTAATATTCTGCAGTAGAATCTTTTTTCCATTTACTTTTTTCAATAGAAGCCAAATCTGCTATTTTTGCTCCTTTTGAATCTACTAAAGTAATCTTTGAAAATCCTGTTGTCTTATTTGCAAGTATTAATATATATTCATCTGTTTGATTTCCATCTAAATCTACAATTAACGTTTTTACAAAATTATATTCTGCTATATTAGGATTATTATCAGAAACAATTGTTGGAATAGTATTTACTACTTTTACTTGTCTTGGTATTGCATTATAATCTTCAGAAATAGCAACTTTCCCAACATTATCTATTTTTACTAGACCTTCATATAACTGTGTTGATAATACTCCAAGATTTGGTTCTTTAAAACCATAATTTTGGTAATTATAATATGTTATAACATATTTATCAGCAGCATCATTTGTATTATCTATATATTTTAATGTTACTTCATCCATTTTTGAAGTATCTAATATTAATCCATTATATAAAACAACTAATTCTTCGTTCAAGATTTTTCTAGTATTTGAAGCATCTGTAACAACAGATGTATTATTATTAGAAGAGTTTGTTACATCAGAAATTGCTGAATCTATAATATTTGCAATTGAATCAACAACTTCATTTGTTGCATTATCTTGAACAGATGTATTCACTATATTTTCTGGTAAACTTGAAACTATTTCTTTAACATTTTCCTTTTCTTGATGAATTAGGTAATATGTTAATGCTCCTGTACCAATTATTAGAACAATAAATGCTGCAAATATAAAATTACCTACTGTACCAATTTTTATTTTTATTGGTTCTGTTTCATTGTTTTTTACAAAAGATTCTTCTTTAGTTTCTTTTTTCTCTTCCTTCTCTTTATCTTTATCTTTGTCTTTGTTAAGCTCTTCCATAATCTATCTCCTTTAAAATTTTAAGTTCGAAATTTTATACTATTTTTAGTATCCTTGAAAAAGCTATATTATATTTGAACTATTAATGTATTCTATTATTCTTCCAATTTCATTTGTCATAGTATCTTGATATTTTGGCTCTTCTTCACTAACTTTATCTAATATTGTATATTCATATTTGTTTAAAAACTTATGTGTTTCAAGTTCAATTATTTCCTTTTTAGTTATCATTCTACTATCATATGGTAAATTTTTACCTTCTTTTTCTTCGACAATACTTTGTACTTTAGATTCTAATATTATATAGTTTCTTCTCAACTCAGTAGCTAATGCTTTTAAATCCATAACATCATCTTCAACAAGTTCATCATCTTCATTATCATTAATAAATAATGTTATTTTTGCCATTAATTCATGTATACTGTAATTATGTGCTAATCTTAATTTTCTTGATAATGTTTTTCTTATTACCATTTGTCTATAATTTATTTGTTCAATCATAAAATCATCGATTTTATTTTGACCTGTGAATAGCCCTATAAATCTACTAAAAGTTCCTTTTTCTTCAATAATTTCCAAATCATCCCTTAATTTTTTTAGTTCTGCTTCTCCACAAATCTCTCTAATTTTTTCAGCAATTCCTCTTTTTAATTCATTTTCTTCTATAATTGCCATTTCATCAAATCTTGTTACTTTACTATTTCTAACAGCAATTTTGGGATTATTCAAATAATTTAATAATGTGCTTATTTCTATACATGATTTTGAAACAAGTTCTAAATCTAATTGAATTCTTTCATTAAATTCTTTCAAACATAATTCATTAACTTTATTATCAATTTTTTCAACTAAATCTTCTAAAACCTCTGTGTTTTTTCTCATTTCAAAAGCATTGTTTAAAGCACTATAAGAAGTCCCCATATTTCCAGCAATTTTAGCATGATTTTGTTGTTTAGTAATTAACACATTTATATCATCTAATAATTTCTTTACTTGATCAACATTTTCTCTGCTCTCTGCCTTTACCCTTTTTTGAACTTCATTTTCTTCAACTGGTTCTTGAACATTAACTGCTTCAAGTTCTTTCTCTTCTTGATTATTATCTTCAAGTTCTTCTTCAGATGTTTTTAAAGCAACTGAAGTTACAATTTTTTCAGGCTCTACTTCTTCAATTTCAATAACTTCAGTAGTTTCTAATTCAACTTTTTCTTCAATCTCTTCAGGGTTATACTCTATATCTTTAAATTGTTCTTCTATTTCTCTACATTCAGCAATCATATAAACAGCAATATTTCTTTTCCAAATATTAACAAAATCTATATTTTCTTTTCTAAGTTCAAAAACATTAGTTGAAATCTTCTTAAGATCATTTAATTCTTTAGTTACTCTTTCAACATCATTATAATCTGCAATTCTATCTATATCAGAATATTCAAAATCTACTTCTTTTTCATCAATAGTTGATTCATATTTTCTAAGAAGTTGTTCCATTTTTCTAATATTATCAAAATTAATTGCATTTTCTTTTTCGATTTTTATACAATTTTCTATTTTTCTTTTTATAGAATAAGCATTTTCTAATATATAATTATAAAGCCCATTTCTTTCAGCATATGTCAATTTATCTAGATTTTGCTTTTCTAAAACTACATTATAATATTTAAAGTATTTAGAATTGTCTAGATTTATATTTTTATCTTCTTCAATTTTTTTTACTTTAGTAAATGGAGCAATTAAAATATCTTTATTATATTTTTCTGAACCTAAAATATTTCCCACATTAAAGTATGGTATATTTTCTTCTAATGTTATTGTTATTCCAACAGGTCTATTCCATTTTTTTGCGAATTTTTCTTGTGATTTTTTATCAGTAGTAGCTGACCAAATTCTATCTATAAAAGGTTCCATTTTTAAACGTTCAACTTCAGCTAAGTTTGTTCCTCTAAAAAATGTTTTTTCTTCATGTTTTGACTTGTAAAAGTTTTTCATAAATAACTTATACAAATTTTTGGTGTTCATAAGATTTTCGATAACAGATTCTCTGTCATATGGAATTTTTACAACTTTATTTTCAACTTCATCACTTAATAAAGCTATATCAGTTTCGCAATTGCTTACCAACAACTGATTCATAGCTTCATATTTCTTGCTTACATACGCTTCAAGCGTTTCAAGTTCTTCTTTCGTAAAATCTAATTCCATCATATGTACCACCTTACAATTTTTCACAGAATAATTGTATCATTTATATATTTTTTTAGCAACAATTTTATAACATTTTTTTAAAGTATTATATTATATTTAAATTATTTATATACGTAATTATTCTATCTATTTCAGTAGCCATAGTATCTTGATATTCATATCCCTCCTGATCACATACATATGATATTCTATATCCATATTTATTTAAAAATCTTTGTGTCTCAAGTTCTATAATTTCCTTTTTGGTTATTTTCTTATTAACATATAGAGAATTCTTTCCATCTCTTTGACTTATAATTGTTTGAACATTAGAGTCTAAAATAGTATAATTTTTCTTCAATTCTTCTGCTAATATTTTCAAACTATCAACATCATCTTCAATAAGTTCATCTTTCTCATTTTCTTCTATAAACATTAATATTTCTGCTAGAATCTCTTCTATATCATATTTTTGAACTAATGTTAATTTTTTTGATAATGTACTTTCTATCGCCATTTTTCTATATCTAATTTGCATTTCTAAACAATTATCAATTTTATTTCTTCCAATAAGTATTCCAATAAATTTTTTAAATGTTCCTTCTTCTATAATTTTTAAATCATCTTTTAATTTTTTTAATTCTGCTTCTCCTCTAATCTTCCTTGATCTTTCTGCAATGCTTCTCTTTAATTCTCTATCTTCTATTTCAATCATTTCAGGAAATCTACTATATTTATTGCTTATCATTGAATTTTTTGAATCATTTAAACACTTTAATAAAGCTGTTATTCCAATATTAGTTTTAGCAATAGTTTCCAAATCAAATTTCAATTTTTGAAAATTTGTTTGATTACATATTTCAGCTAATTTTCTATCAATTTTAAATAGTTGTTCTTTTAAAATGTGAGCAGAATGTTCCATTTTAGAAATATTGTTTAATGGAGTATATAAAACTCCCATTTTTTCTGCCCTCTGTTGATTCCTCTTTTGAATACCATTTAAAACTTCAATATTTGCCAATATTTTTTTTGATGTATTTATATTTTTTCTGCAATCTAATTTAATTCCTTGGTAATAATCAGTTTCTTTTAACTTAATGGCAATTTCTTCTGAACTATTTTGCTGTTTTATATTAACTTTATTATTTAATTTTCCTTTAATTTTTAATTTCACTCAGAATTCACCTTTACTTTTTATTAGAACAATTTTATCATTTATATATTTTTTTAACAATAAATTTTTTGTTAAGTTATTATTACAAAAAAGCAACTCTTAGATTTCTTCTAAAAGTTGCTTAAAAACAATTTATTTATTTTTTCTTTTTAAATATTAATCTTAAAGTTCCTAAAGTTATCATTCCACCAATAAAATAATATATATAGTTTCCTATTCCTCCTGTGCTTGGCATTTCAAGCTTTAATCCTTCTTTTTCTCTATAGTAGTAACTAACTACTGTATTTTGTTTTATTTTTCCCGTTGCATTTTTTGGTATTTCTACTAATTCATATTTTGAATAATCAATTCTTTCTTCTACCGCTTTTGTTGTTTCATATGAATCTTCAATATGATATTTATTATTTATGTATCTATCATCAGGATCTAGAGATATTCCACTATTTTCATCTTTTAATGGTACTGGTGTATTTGTACCTTCTAAATAATGGTGAACTGTTAGTGTGTATGTTTTTTCTTTATAATAGTAGTTCACAATAATTATTGGTGTTTCAGATTTGTATACTCCCATGTAATTTTCTGGAAGATATATATCATTTAGAAATTCATCCTTATTTTCATAATTCAATTTCTCGACTAATTCTAAAATTTCTTGTTCAGATTTACCTGCATAAAAATCTTCATTAGTAACTATATCATAATTTGTTTCTAAATTTGGCATTGTTAAATACTTTTCATTTTCTTTTCCTGTATAACGTTCACTTGGAAGTATTTTTTCTAATGATGTTTCAACATTTCCATTCCATAAGTAATGATTAACTATTAATTCTAAAATAGCTTCTTTTTTTGAAAATTCAACAATAACATGAATATTTTCTGTTACATTTTCAAATATATTTAATGTACCTATACCATTTTCATCTACATTAAAATTATTTATTAATTTGCCATTTACTTCTATTGACTTTATTGCATAACCAGAATCAGGTGTTATCACAATTTTAGTTTCTTCTGATTGATTTTTTCCATGATTTACTCTTTCTACAAAATGCATTCCACTCTCAGTATATTTTACACCATCAGTTTCACCTTCAATTTCTCCATTTTTACCTGATATTATTCCACCTTTTACTTCTATTTCACCTTCATTATGAGCTCTTACTTCTGTTGTTATTTTATATGATTTAGCTTTATTAGGTATTGTAATATTATCACCATTTAAAAATTCTATTGGTGGCTTTGCAGTTTTTATTGCAACAAATCCATTTGAATAAATTGTAGCATTTGAAATTAGATTTGTAGGATTTTCGGCATCTTCTTTTTTGAAGTTTGTTGCATTTAATGTGCTAGAATTAAAATTACCACAAGCTACATAATTTCCATCATCAGTTTCAGTTACTTCTTCTACATTTTCATAACCTCCACCTAAAATATTACTTGAATAATCAGCCTTTTCATTTGAATCTAATTTTATAATAAATCCTTCTGATGTAAAATCTTGAGTTCTTGCTTTAAAATCGTACTTGCCTGTAAGTGTTCCATCTCCATCTACATCAAGTCCTTCTGCAGAATAATACCAACCACCAATTAGTAATCCTCCATCATCTGTTGATTTCATACTTGAAATAAAATCATCATGGTTACTTGATAAAGTATAAATAATTCTATTAAAACTTCCATCTTCCTTTAATTCCATAATTGCAGAATCATATTTAGAAGATTTTGGTGTTGTACTAATTATTGTAGTTTGGTTCATTCCAGTTACAGAACTTCTTACAGCACAATTATAATTTACAGCAACAATTAATCTATTATCTTTTGTATTTTCTATATCTGAAATCATTACATTATCATTTGTTTGCATAGCATCATTCATAGGATATATTCCATAATAATTAACATTTGAACCATCTAAAGAATATTGAGAAATAATTCCTGCTAGTCCTTTTTTTCTAACTGATCCAAAAACTGCATTTTTTTGAGTAGTTAAATATATACTACTATAATTACTATTATATGATGTTATACCATTTATAGAAATTGCTATTCCAGATTTTGTTTCTGTTACATCACTTACATCAACATCATTTTGTCCACCTATTCTTTGACTCCATCTATACATTCCTTCTTGTGAATATGAAGCTATAAAACCATCCATATTTCCAAGATTTTCAAATGATTCTTTAGGTGTATATGTATCTTTTCCTATACAATCATAAAAATTAAAGGTTTTACTATAGTATTTTCCAGCAACAATTAAATCTCCTTGATGCTCTCCTTCTGCTTTAATTTCTATAATAGTATTTATTTCTTCATCAGAAGTTCCTCCAAGTCTAATAGCCCAGGCTACATCCAAGTTTTGTGTAAATTTAACTAATACTGCATCTTTATTTTTTAAAGCATCTTCATATTTATTTTTACCAGCACTATCTGTTTTAGATATAGATTCAATTTTTGTATCTCCTAAATATACTTCATCACTTGAAACATATCCTACTGCTGCATAACCTCCATCAGATGTTTGTATAATTTTATTAAATGCATCATCACGTTTTCCACCAAATGTTTTTGAAGCTACATATTTTCCCTCTCTATCATAAGATACAATTATAGCATCATTATATCCTTTTGAAACATGTTCTTTAGTGCCATCTCCATTTACATCAACTCCATCTTCACTTTTAACAACTGAATCTGAAATACTTCCTACTGCTACAACTCCACCAGTTGCTCCTATATTTGAAGTTACTGAATTTATATAATTCCAGTTATTTCCTGTAATTGCATTTATCAAATACTCTGGCTTATTGTCTTTTTCTAAACCAATTTCAAAATAATATGTTCTATCTTCTTCGTTTTCAGGTAATAAATAACCTTTTGGAGCTTCAACTTCTATTGCTTTATATTTTCCTGCTGGTAAAAGAGCTGAAATTTGACCATTTTCATCAGTAGTAAATCCATAACCAGAAACTGACTCATATGAATATTCTGGTGTATATGTATATTCATATTCCTTATCATTTTCAAAGGTTTTAGCATTTCTTACATAAACTCTATCAGCACCTTTACTAGTTGTAGAATCCTTAGTATAAACAAATTTTATCTTATAGTTCCCAGATGGCAAAGTATTTTTGAAAGTTACTTTTTTAAATGCAAATTCGTTGTACATAGTATCATTAGTTGCATCATTTTCTCCACTTTCATTAGAAGACGTTTTAATAACTATATTACTATCAGTATTAATAATTTGATAATAAGCCTTATCAAAACTCTTTTCAGAAGAAATAAACCATTCAAATGATAATGTTTTATTTGCATCAATAGAAAATACATTAGACTCCATTGTGCTTATTCCATTATTTTTATTATAGTTTGCTGTTCTCCAAATTTTTGTACCTTCTTGAGGTTCTTTATTTTCATTAACTTCTTCCCAACCATATTCATTTGTATCTATTGTTGAAGTAAATGAAAGATATTCTGCTAAATCTTTTTGTTCAGCTTTTTGAGTTACATGTTCGATTTGAGTTTCAATATATTCACCTATTGGATTTCCTTTGGAATCTACAACATCATTTCCTTCCAAATCTTTAATAATAAATTTAGCACCTGAAAGTTTTTCTCCTGTATCTTCATCTATTTTATTCAATCCAAATATTACTTCATCTTCAACACCAATTTGTACAATATTATTTTCAATTATTTGTATATCTTTATTTCCTGTTTCTTTATTATTTCTTATTACATCTTGTCCATCTATTGGTGTAAAAACAAGATTTCCAGCATTATCTTTATATGCTTTAAATGTTAATCTTGTATTATTTATAGAATATCCTTCTGGAGCATGAGTTTCGTAAATTGTATATATTTTTGATGTATCTATTTCATTACTGCATTGATATAATCCACTAATTGTAATAACACCATTTTCATCAGTTGTATAAGTTTCACCAGATGCACTTATTCCTTCACCATATATCTTATACTCAGCTCCTGGCAATACTTCTCCAGTTGTAGAATATTTCACTAATTTAAAATTATATGTTGGAAACTTTTGATTTTCCAAATCTAGTTTAATTACTAAATTTTCATTTTCATCAAATCCCACAACATGACTTGTAGTTGTTCCATTATCTACATATTTAGTAAAATTATATACAGCTTTATCATTCTCTTTAGTTCTAGTTACTGAAAATACAATATCTTCACTTGGTAAATTATATCCTGGTGCCTTTATTTCTGTAATTGTATATTCTTCATTTAGTTCAATTCCAGAAACAAAAACTTTTCCATTTTCATCAGTTTTTATAATTTGACGCTCTTTGCCTTTTCCATTAATAACAAATCTTATATCCTTTAATGGCTCTTTACTCAAATCATCTTTTTTTTGAATAAGAAGATTCAATTTAGCTTCATTTTCTACATTAATTCTTATCTTACAGTCTTTATTAGTATCTTGCTGAAAAACTTCTGTACTTCTTATTGATGAATAAACGTCTTCTAATTTTGAATAAGTTCCATCTGAATTTAAGAATGCTATATATATTTTTTCATTTTCATCAGTATATGCATAAAATTCAACTTCTTCATCATTTAAAACATATTCATCGCTAATTCTTTCTTCTTTTAAAATATAATGTTTTCCTACAAGTAGTTCTGGTATTAAAATAGTCCCATTATCATCTGTAAATTTAACATAACTAGAATTTTGTCCTTTTTCCTTAACAGAAAATACTACACCTGGTATTGTTTTATTTGTATTTTCTTGATATTTAATAATTTCCAAATCATATTGTTTAGCAACCATAAATCCTAATTTTGATGATCCAGTTCCTGTATAAACTAAACCTTCTGCTGTTGATAATGCAAATTCTACATTGTGTTGTGAATATGTTGTTAAATTAAATGGTATACCATCAGGAATTGAAATTTCATATTTGAATTCAACTTTCTCTCCTTTTTTTAAAACATATTCTTTATCAATAACAATTAGATATGTCTTTACTTCATTCCAATCATTTTGTGTCCAATTTGTAGTATCATCTTCTGAAATCCATCCATTCTCTGGTAAATCCTTATTATTAGTTGGTGTTTCATTTTTTGAATAATATATTTTTGTATATGGTTTTACCTCAGGTGTCATCTCAAAAAAACCACCATTTTTCATATAAGATGTAAATTCTGAACCTAAATCTTGTCCACTCATCAAGTTTTTATTACCTTTAAAAGGAACTATACCAAGTATCTTAAAGTCAGTTACGTCTGAATCATAGTTATTTGTAAGAGATACCGTTATTGTAGCATTTCTATTGTTATTAATTTTTACAACTCTTGGAGCTATTGCAACATGATTCTCATCATTATAATTACTTGCAATTTGAGTTGTATTTAATGATGTTCCTGTCTCTAAATTCAAAAATGTTTTATCATAATTAACAATTTCTGTTACATTAGAATCCTCATCTAAATCATATTTGTCTTCTGATGAACTTGTATACTCGCATGGGATTCCATTAATTGCAAAAAGTTCTACTGTTTCTGTCGTTTTAACAGCTCTTTGATCTGGTGCTAAATTACAATCAATATCAATTGTATATGACTCTTCTTGCTGATTCTTTGTTATAATTTTTATATACCAATATCCATCAATTTCATAAACATCATATGCTGATATTACAACATTTTTATTATTAGTTTTAACACTATTCACTTCTACAAAAGCTATCTCTTTTGGAATTCTTACCAAAAATGTTCCATTTTTCCATTTACATTCATTATATTTGTCAGTTTCTGTCTTAATTTTTATTAATTCATTTTCTGTTGTTACATTTGTAGCAATAGTATCTTTAGAAAGATATATACGTGCAACAGATCTTGGAGCAATATATTTTGCCTTTTCTTGTATATTCTCTGTATTGAATATTTTTCCAGTATCTTTTTGAATAAATCCAGCAGTTAGATATGTATAAATATATGATAAATCATCAAATTCTGGTTTAGTAAATGTCTCTGTGATAACTTGATCATCAAGTTCTTTTATATGTTTTACATATAAATATGAATTATTTGTAGTGCTACTTGTTTCAACTCTTATATGTTTTACTGATGAATCATAATAATATGGATTTGAAATATTATAATTATTCCAATCAGCTGATGTAAATGTTTTTAATAACGTATTAGTTTCATTATTATATATCTTAATCCATCCATCATTTCCAAGCGTATCTGTTGCTCCAACAAAATAAATCCCTTTATTTGTAGTCATTTTCTCCATTGAAATATAATTTCCTGATACATTTAAGAACTCATCTGTTTTACCAGTTGTTTCATTCATTATTAATCCATCAGTATCACCTATATTTCCAGTATATGCTCTCCATTCAACCACATATTCATCATCTACTTCTTCTAAAGATGCACCATTATATATATTTAAAGGTTTATCTTTGTGAACTAAGTACGAATTATAACCTTCTCTTTTATATGTACCTATTGCAACTCCAAAACTTGGTGGAATTACTTCACCTTCACTCAATTCTCTCCAATTTAGTACTATTATTCCTTTATCAACCTTTGATATATAAGGATTTTCAAATCCATCTTTTGTATTAGGATTATTAAAACCTTTATTTTGAGCTTCCATTGGAATTAATAATTCAAATTCACTTTTATTTTCAGTGATTGTATTATAAGCATCTATTGGATATGTAACTTTAAAATTAAATTTGTTACTTCTTATTAATTTTGTATAATAATCAGTTTCAATATTATAAGCATTAGAAATTACAATTCCATTGTCATCAAGTGTCGCAACTTTTTTGGCTATAAATTCTCCTGTCTTTTCATCATAAGTATATTCTACACCATTTCCTGTAATTTCAACTTTAGTAGGTTTATATCCATTTAATTCTGGAATTATTCCTGATAAATTAGCTTCAGACATTATTAATTGATTTTTTGATTCTTCTGTTGTTACAGTAAATTCTAAATTAAATTCTTCACCATTAATACTATCTTCTAAATTAGAAGATGAAATAGATTGTTGCTTTGGAGTAATATTACAATCTACTTCGCCAAACCAATCTACTATAAATGGTATTTCTTTTTCAAAATCAATTAAATTACCTTCTTCATCTTCATATGTCCCAGCAAAAATAATACTGTTTTCCATACTATATTTTGATGTATCATTACCAATTGCAGAAGCTCTTGTACTGCTTGATGTATAATAACCAGAACAAACAGTTCCAATAAATAATTTTTGCATTGATTCATCTATTTCGCCTAATTTTATTGTTTTAGTATTATTTGATATATAATTATTTGACACATAACCATCTTTTACAAAAGATGTTTTTAAGAAAAAGTTATTTGAATTAATAGTAATTGTGGCATTTTTTAATTTTCCTCCACCAAATACACTTAAATCCATATATAAATTTGATTGTTCTCCAACTCTATTACAAGTTCCTCTAACTTTTTTTGCAATTCCATTTGCACCTTCTTCTAAGAAAAATGCATCAAAATTTATATTTATTCTTTTATTAGTTATTCCACCCTCTTCTTTTCCATAGACTTCGTTATCTTTATCTAAAACTTCATCATATCCTTCAACTCTAGAAATCTTAGGAGATATAAGACTATTATGCTTTTTATTGTTGATGCTAAAAATTGCAATAATTGTAGCTATAATACATAATATTATTACTAATAACATATATTTTTTATTTAACAAATTTAACTTTACAGGGAAATTATTTTTTC
>CAORJJ010000016.1 GCA_948517135.1 uncultured Clostridia bacterium
GGATACACCTGTTCCCATGCCGAACACAGAAGTTAAGCTTCTTAACGCCGAGAGTAGTTGGTGGGAAACTGCCTGCGAGGGTAGGCAGTCGCCGTGCTAAATGGAGGATTAGCTCAGCTGGGAGAGCATCTGCCTTACAAGCAGGAGGTCACAGGTTCGAGCCCTGTATCCTCCATTGAGTCGTTAGCTCAGTTGGTAGAGCGCTCGGCTGTTAACCGATAGGTCGTTGGTTCGAGTCCAACAAGAGGAGCCAAAAAGTGAGAAACATTTATATGTTTCTCACTTTTTTTATTTTTTTGATGGACTTTAAAGGGACGTGTAGAATGTGCAAAAAAACGAGATTGCGAAGGTGAAAAACTACAATTTTATATATAGCATTTTTAGAAAAAATACGATATAATACGTAAGTAAGATAATTGTATGAAAGGAAAATAAATGGAGGTTTAAACTATGAAACTTTTATTAACATCTGCTGGAATATCAAATAAAACTATTGAAGATGAATTGAAAAAGTTACTAGGTAAAGAATTAAATGGACTAAAAGTATTGTTTTGTACAACAGCTTCAAATTATGAAGGTGGAGATATGAGTGAATGGTTAATTGATGATTTGCAGAAACTTAAAAGTTTAGGTTTAAAAATAGATATATGCGATATTAATGGTATTAGTAAAGAAAAGTTTTTACCAAGATTTGAATGGGCTGATATATTTTTCTTTGAAGGTGGAAATACACAGTGGCTTAGAAAATGTATAAAAAATTCAGGATTGGAAGCACATATACCAGAATTGTTAAAAACACGAATTTGGATTGGTGCAAGTGCTGGAAGTTGTGTTTTATGTCCAACAGTTTCTAATTCTTGTCAGGATTTGTTTGATGAAAATATCGACGGATATTCTACTGATGGGTTAAATCTTGTAGATTTTCAATTTATTCCTCATCTTAATAATGAGGGTTTTCCAAAGATAAGGTTTGAAAACTTAGAAAAAGCTAGTAAGAATTTACTTGAGATAGATGGAAAAAAATTATATATAATTGATGATAATGGAGCTATTTCTGTAAACGATACAACTATTAAAGTTGTAAGTGAAGGAAAATGGTATGAAATTTAAAAAGAAAAGAGGTATATTATGGGATCATATATAGAAACAAATGATACTTTACAGATAACTAGAGAACAAGGATTTCCAAAGGAATTAGATTACGAAAAGCATAAATTAAATCCATATAAAGCAGAGGATTTTAAGGATATAATTTTTGAATTTAAGGATAAACCTAATATAAGAGTATATCATAGACCACCAGTAAGAAATTTTTTAGTAGAGAATATTGATGGTAAATGGTTATATTGGGGACTAATTCATATTTTAGAAATAAATCATAATTATATAGAAAATACAACATCAGGTAAATATAAGATAATATATATAAATACACCTGAAGAAATGAAACATGCACATAATATTATAGATAGAAACGAAAATACAAGATATATATAGAAAGGAGTTATATATGAAAATTGTTTTAGTTACAGGTGGAGCAAGCGGAATTGGATTTGGAACAATAGAATATTTATTAGAACAAGGCGATTATGAAATCATTTCAATTTCAAAGGGAGAAAAGAATATTTCTTTAGCAAAAGAAAAACTAGGAAATAATTCTGAGAAAGTTACTTTTTTACAAGGAGATATTACTACTAAAGAAGATTGTGAGAAAATCTATAAAGAAATAGAAGATAAGTATGGAAGATTAGATGGATTAGTTAATTCTGCTGGAATTATAAAAATGGGGGGAATTGAAGAACAAAGTATTGATGAATGGAATAATGCAATTAATATAAATTTAACAGGAATCTTTTTACTTACTAAAACATTATTACCATTACTAAAAAAGGGAATCAACGCCTCTATTGTTAATATATCTTCAATGTCATCTGAAAAAGCTGGTGGATCAATTGCATATTGTGCAAGTAAAGCTGGACTAGACATGCTAACAAAATATATGGCATTAGATTTGGCAAAATATAATATAAGAGTAAATAGTGTAAATCCAGCTGCTGTTTATACTAATATTTATATAGCAGGTGGTGATTATAATAAAGAAGAATATGATAAATGGTCAGAAAGCAAAAAAGCTTTATATCCATTAGGAAGAATAGGAGATGCCAAAAAAGATATTGCTCCAACAATAGAATTTTTATTGTCAGATAAATCTTTGTGGACAACAGGAGCAATATATCTTGTAGATGGAGGTAAGAGTATATAAATTAATAATATAAGGAGAAATTAAATGGCAAAAAGAATTTGGAAACCAGGTACATTCATTTATCCAATACCAGCAGTACTTGTAAGTTGTGGTAATATGGAAAAGTCAAATATTTTAACTGTTGCATGGACAGGTATTATAAATACAAATCCTGCAAGAGTCTATATTTCCGTAAGACCAGAAAGATATTCTTATAATTTAATAAAAGAATCTGGTGAATTTGTTATAAATTTAACTAATGAAAAATTGACATATGCAACTGATTGGTGTGGTGTTAGAAGTGGAGCTAAATTTGATAAATTTAAGGAAATGCATTTAACAAAAGAAAAAGCTGAATTTGTAAGTGCTCCATTAATAAAAGAAAGTCCAGTATCAGTTGAATGTAGAGTTGTTGAAGAAAAAAATTATGGTAGTCATACAATGTTTATTGGAGAAGTACTTTCAATAGATGCAGATGAAAAGTATTTTGATGAAAAAGGAGCATTTGATATATCTAAATGTAATTTGATTGCATATGCAAATGGTGGATATTATACATTAGGAAAAAAAGTTGGAAAATTTGGTTATTCTGTCGAGAAAAAAAGAAAGAATAAAAAGGGGTAAAATATTGGTAAAAAATACAATAAAACAGTTGACATATCATGGTTTTTGTGATAAATTATATAAGCATGTATTTAGAAAATATATGCAATCACATCGTTAAAAAGTAAAATATAAAAAATTTAAGCTTCATTTATAAGCAAAACGGAGGTGTAAAGAAATGGCAGCAAAAGGTCCAAGAGAAAATATTATTCTAGAATGTACAGAATGTAAAAGAAGAAACTATATGACATCTAAAAATAAAAGAAATAATACTGAAAGACTAGAAGTAGTTAAATATTGCAAATTCTGCAAAAAACGTACAACTCATAAAGAAACAAAATAAGATAAAACCTTATTAGGAGGAGTTAAGATGGCTAAAGAAGTTAGTAAAGATAATAAAAAAGAAAAAAATGATAACAAAAAATTTTTTAAAGAATTTAAAGCAGAATTAAAGAGAGTTAGTTGGCCTACAAGAAAACAATTAGTAAATAATACAATAGCAGTTGTTTCAATTGTAGTAATAGTAGCCGTTATTGTATTTGTTCTTGATGTAATTTTTGAGAACATGAATAAGTTCGGTGTAGAAAAACTAAAAGCCATAGTTACATCTAGCTCAAGTGAAGAAAATGATTCAGATGATCATGAACATATAGATACTACTAATACAGTTGAAAACACAGTTGTACCTGAAGTAACAGATAATGCAACTGGAACTGAAGAAGAATCTACTGCAAATCAAGCTCCTGCTGAAGATACTACAAATGTAGTAAATCCTGATGCAACAGCTACTCCAGTAGAACAAAATAATTAGTAACGAGAATACTAATAAAAGAAATTAGAGGGAGGCTAAAATATGTCTCAAGATGAGAATAAATTAGAGCCAAAGTGGTATGTAGTTCATACATATTCTGGTTATGAGAATAAAGTAAAAACAGATTTAGAAAAAACAATAAAAAATAGAGAATTAGAAGAATTCTTTTTCAATATAGTTGTTCCAATGGAAGAACAAGTTGAAATAAAAGATGGAAAAAGAAAAACTAATTTAAAAAAAGTTTTTCCAGGTTATGTTTTAGTAAAAATGATTGTAACAGAAGAATCTTGGTATATAGTAAGAAATACTAGAGGTGTTACAGGCTTTGTAGGTTCAGGAACAGATCCTATTCCTCTTACAGATGCCGAAATAAGAAATATGGGATTTGATGAAGTTCCAGTAAATATCGATTACGATGTAAATGACAACGTACAAGTTGTTAATGGACCATTAGAAGGTTTTGTTGGAACAGTTCAAGAAATAAATAAAGAAAAACAAAAAGTAAAAGTTCTAGTTTCTATGTTTGGTAGGGAAACTCCAGTAGAATTAGAATTTTCTCAAGTTCAAAAATGTTAGAAGGAGGTGCTAAAGTAAAATGGCAGAGAAAGAAGTAGTTAATGTAATTAAATTACAAATAGAAGCAGGTAAAGCAACACCAGCTCCACCAGTAGGTCCAGCCTTAGGTTCAAGTGGTGTTAATATCATGCAATTCGTTAAAGAATTTAATGATAGAACAGCTAACCAACCAGGAATGATAATACCAGTTGTTATTTCTGTATACAAAGATAAATCATTCACATTTGTAACTAAAGTTCCACCAGTTGCAGTTCTTATAAAGAAAGCTCTTGGAATTAAAAGTGGTTCAGGAAAACCTAACAAAGACAAAGTTGCTAAAATAACTAAAGATCAAGTTAGAGCAATTGCTGAACAAAAAATGGAAGATTTGAATGCTGCATCTATAGAAGCTGCAATGAGCATGGTTGCTGGAACAGCTAGATCTATGGGTGTTGTAGTAGTAGATTAGTTTATAAAATTTATTTTATAATATATTAAAAATTTGGGAGAATAAATTAATTTTATTCGTTAGTACCACAGGAGGAAAAAATGAAAAAAGGTAAAAGATATCAAGAAGCTGCTAAATTAGTAGACAGCACAAAGATGTATGATTCTAAAGAAGCTTTAGAATTAATTGAAAAAATGCCAAAACCAAAATTTGATGAAACAGTTGAATTACACGTTAAATTAGGTGTTGATTCTAAACATGCTGATCAACAAGTTAGAGGTACAGTTGTATTACCAAATGGTACAGGTAAATCATTAAGAGTATTAGTTTTTGCTAAAGGCGACAAAGCTAAAGAAGCTGAAGCTGCTGGAGCAGATTTTGTAGGAGCTGAAGAATTAGTTCCAAAAATCGAAAAAGAAAACTGGTTTGAATATGATGTTATTGTTGCTACACCAGATATGATGGGTGTAATTGGTAGATTAGGTAAAGTATTAGGACCAAAAGGTTTAATGCCAAATCCTAAATCAGGAACTGTAACTATGGATGTTACAAAAGCTATTTCAGAAATCAAATCTGGTAAAGTTGAATATAGATTAGATAAAACAAATATTATTCACTTAGGAATTGGTAAAGTTTCATTTGGTGCTGAAAAATTAGCAGAAAACTATCAAACAATTATTGATGCAATCATAAAAGCTAAACCAGCTGCTGCTAAAGGACAATATATTAAGAGTGTTTATTTAACAACAACAATGGGTCCTAGCGTTTACATCAATCAAAAATAATTATGAAGTTTAAATTTTAAAAATATAGATGCCTAAGACAGTAGGTTAAAAGTAAATCCTACCGAGGTAAATTTAAGAGCGGATATAAGTCTCTTTGATTGCCTTGGAATATTAGGTGTCAAAGAGACTTAATTTTTGTTAAAAATTAAATTATATATAAATATACGGAGGTGAAATTAAATTGGCTAGTGAAAAAATAATCAAAGCAAAAGAAGAAGAAGTAAAAAAATTAGCTGAAAAAATGAAAGATGCTAGTTTAGTTCTTTTAGTAGATTATAGAGGAATCAATGTAGCTAATGATACTGTTTTAAGAAAAAGTGTTAGAGAAATAGGTGCAGATTATTCTGTAATAAAAAATAACATTACAAGAAGAGCCTTAAAAGAATGTGGAATCGATACATTAGATGAAGCATTAGTAGGACCAACAGCAGTTATTATAGCTCAAGAAGAATACTTACCAACTTTAAAAGCAATATATAAATTTGCTAAAGCAAATGATTTCTATACAATCAAAGGTGGAGTATTAGAAGGAAAAGTTTCAACAGTAGAAGAATTAACAACTCTTGCACAATTACCATCAAGAGAAGAACTTATTGCAAAATTGGCTGGTTGCTTACTTGCAAATGTTTCAAAACTTGCTGCTACACTTGATGCAGTTAGAGTTAAAAAAGAATCAGAAGAATAATCTTTTGATAAAAATTTAAAGTAGCAAAATGTTACTAATTCACTTAAAATGATAGTAATATCTATCGAAAATAAATAATAAAAAATATATAGGAGGATTTTAAAATGAGTGAAAAAACAGATAAAATGTTAGAAGAAATCGATAGCTTAACAGTAGTTGAATTATCAGAATTAGTTAAAGGAATTGAAGAAAAATACGGAGTAACTGCAGCAGCAGTTGCAGCACCTGCAGCAGGAGCTGGTGCAGAAGCAGCAGCTGAAAAATCAGACTTTGATGTTGTATTAACAGATGCTGGTGGAAATAAAATAGCTGTTATCAAAGTAGTTAGAGAAGTTACAGGATTAGGATTAAAAGAAGCTAAAGAATTAGTTGATGGAGCTCCTAAAACAATTAAAGAAGGTGTAGCTAAAGACGAAGCTGAAGCTATGAAAGCTAAATTCGTTGAAGCTGGTGCAACAGTTGAATTAAAATAATTTAATTTCACGAAATATATAATTTAAAGAGAACTTTACTTTTATAGTAAAGTTCTTTTTTGTGTATTGATAAAAAATATATTATATGATATATTTTTTATAGTAAAAATGTACAATTAAGAGAGTAAATGTTATGGAGTGGAATATTAGCCAAGTTTTTAAAGGAATAACTTCTTTTATAATCATTTTTTTTATTTTTACATGTATTGTAGGAATTGTATTAAATTATTTTTATGGAAATATAACAAAGTTAAACTCAGCAGTAGCTGTTAATTCAGAATATGCGAATTTGAACTTATATTTTTTGAAGATTACTAAAGAAAATGATGTAAGAATTAGTAATTATGGATTAGTTGATGAAGATTCTTCAAGCTCTTTTATTACTTTTGAAAATGCAGATGGAACTACAAATACATTTATAAAGGTTGGAAATATAATTTACTTTAATCAAATTAAATTATGTGAAAATGTTGAACAATTTAATATAAATGTTGATACAACATTAAAACCTACTATTTATGTACAAGCAGTAATATCAGGAACTACATATTCATCTCAATATGTTATTTTAAGTTAGGAGACAAAAGAAATGTTAAATAAAATATTTTTAAAAATGTTTGGTGTATTAGATTTAATAAAAGATTTTTTAATCGTATGGGGAATAAAAATTTTAATAGTAATTTTTACATTAATAATCATGCATAATATTGTAAAGATTAGTGAGATATCTTCAAGATATCAAGGTGATTATAAATCATTAACACCAATTTATGAAGAAGAAAAGAAATTTATGAATTATTATGAAACAGGAGAAGGACCAACAGTTGTTATACTTCCTGAATTTGGCTCACAATCACCAGTAATTCAATATAAAACTTTAGTAGATGGTTTAAAAGATAATTGTAGAGTTGTTGTTGTTGAATATTTTGGATATGGTTTTAGTATGTCTATGAGCAAACATGAGAGAACAAATGATATTATAGTAGAAGAAATAAAAAAATTATTAGATTATAGAGAAATATATGGTCCATATATTTTTGTAGCAGCAGATACATCTAGTATTTATGCTATGAGATTTCAATATATGTATCCAGAACTTGTATCAGCAATAGTATCAATTGATAGTGTATATCCAGCAGAATCTAAAGATAACTATCGTATAAAAGCTATAAGAGATAGAGTTGCAAATGTAAATATTAACTCAATATGGGAATTAACAGGATTTGAAAGAATTCTAAGTTATACTTCACCAAAAACATTTTATATAGATAAGATGAAAGCATTACCAGATAATTATGGAGATGAAGAGCTTTCTGTTTACAGAAATAGAATTGGAAGTAATTATTTAAGTAGAACTATGGTTAGAGAAGCAAATAAATTAGAAGAAAATATGAAGCAAATGGAAAATTATATATATCCAGATTATTTACCAACACTTCAAATTTTATCATCTGAGAAAAGAGATACTTATGTATATGCCAAAAATAGTAAAGAATCAGAAGTAGATTTAGAAGATTTAGCAAACGATTTAATTACAAATCATGATATTCAAAAAGTAGAAGTTGTTCAAGGTGATGATCATATGTTACAACTTTCAAATCCATCAGGTGTAATACAAGCAATTAGAAATTTTATTGGATTTTAAAATAAAATGAAATTTAGGGATGCTCCTTAAATTTCATTTTTTATTTAGTAAAGTTTTGTATTTTATAATTATCATATCGTCCACTTTTGTTCTTTAATATTGGAAATTTAGTGATTTTCTAAAATTTTAGATTAGAAAACTATGAAAATCATATTTACATAAAGTTGACAAAACTTTGAAAATATAGTATTCTATAATATGCAATAAATAGAAAAAGAGGAAATTATGAGAAAAAAACTAGTAGCTTTAGTAAGCTTTATAATATTAATAATTGTAATGGTTGTTATAGTAATGCTTTTTAAAACAGAATCTGTATTAAAAAATACAGATAAAATTCAAGTTGTTGCGACACTTTTCCCACAATATGATTTTGCAAAGCAAATAGGCGGAGATAAAATTGATGTAAAACTTTTATTAAATTCTGGGATTGAGACACATCATTATGAGCCAACAGCCAAAGATATGGTAACTATCCTGAATAATTCAGATATGTTTTTATATACAGGAACAAAATTAGAATCTTGGACAGAAAAAATTGTATCAAGTTTAGATGAAAGTGAATGCAAAGTAGTAGATATTTCTAAAAATATAGAATTGATTACAATAGAAGAATTTGAAGAAAAACATATAAATTCAGAAATTGTTTATGAAGATCACAATGAACATGGCCATGACCATCATGAGGAAATTTATGATAAGCATATTTGGTTGAATCCTAAAAATGCAATTATAATGATAGATAATATATTAGAAGAACTTTGTAATATAGACAGTAAAAATAGTAATTATTATAGAGAAAATGCAGAAACTTATAAAAAACAAATTTTAGAAACAGATAAGAAATTACAAGAAATTATAAAAAATTCTGAAAGAAAAGAAATTGCAGTAGCTGGAGAATTTGCATATTCATATCTTGTAGATGAATATGGACTAAATTTTGTTACTGTTTATACAAATTGTGGTGAAGGCGAAGATCCAAGTATAACAAAAGTAAAATCAGTTATAGATTATATAAATCATCATAATATGCCAACAGTATACTATGAAGAATTAAGTGAAGGTACTATTGCTAAAATGATAGCAGAAGAAACTGAAGCAGAAGCTTTAGTATTATATTCAATTCATAATGGAAATCCAGAAAAAGATACATATGTGTCTTTAATGAATAAAAATATAGAAAATTTAAAAAAGGGAATAAAGTGAAATTATAAATTTCATAAGGAGATAAAAAATGACTATTTTAGAAGTAAAAAAATTAAAAGTGTCATATTCAAATCATGTTGCTCTTGATGACATAAATTTTAAAATTGCAGATGGAGAATATGTTTGTTTAGTTGGTGAAAATGGTTCTGGAAAAAGTACATTAGTAAAAACAATAGTTGGATTATTAAAGCCAGATGAAGGAAATGTAAATGTAAATATATCTTTAGATGAAGTATCATATTTATCACAAACAAATCTAAAAGATTTAAATTTTCCAGCAATATCAAAAGAAATAATAATGTCAGGAGTTCAAAAACATAATAAAATACCATTTTATACAAAAAAGGATAAAGAGTTATATCAAGAAATAATAAAAAAATTAAAAATAGAAGATCTTCAATATAAGAGAATTGGAGATTTATCAGGTGGTCAAAAACAAAGAGTTTTAATTGCAAGAGCATTAATTAGAGAGCCAAAACTTTTAATATTAGATGAACCAGCAACTGGTCTTGACTACAATATAACAAAAGAACTTTATAAAATATTAGAATATGAAAATAAAGAAAATAAAATGACAATAATAATGGCTACACACGATTTAGATGAAATAAATGAGATAAAACCAAGAATAATTTCTTTAGCAAAAACAGTTAAGTATGATGGAAATATTGAAGGTTGGAAAGGATTTTAAAATGGAAGAAATAGTAAATTTATTGTCTTATACATTTATGCAAAGAGCAGTTCTTTGTGGAATAGCAATATCTTTTTCAGCAGCTTTAATAGGTGTAATACTTACATTAAAAAATTATTCGATGATTGGGCATGGACTTGGAGAAGTTGGATTTGCGGCAATTTGCTTGGCTGTTGCTCTTAATTTATCACCAATTGCATTTTCAATTCCAATAGTGATAATTGCAGCAATAGTAATAATGTTTATAAGTCAAAAAAAAGGTGAATCAGCAGATATAATAATTGCACTTGTTGCAACTGGAGCGCTTGCTCTAGGTGTAATTATAACATCATTTACAAGTGGATTTGGAACAGATAGCTATAATTATATGTTTGGAAGTATATTAACAATGACAAAATCTGATGTTATTTTAAGTATAGTACTTACAATATTATCAATAGGGATTTATATAGTTTTTTATAATAGATTATTTTTGATAACATTTGATGAAAAATATGCAAAAGCATGTGGAATTAATGTATCATTATATCAATTTTTAATTGCATTAATAACAGCATTAGTAGTTGTAGTAGGAATGAGAATGATGGGAACTTTACTAATTTCAAGTTTAATTGTATTTCCAGCAATAATATCAAAGAAATTTACAACTAGTTTTAAAGGCTTAGTTGTTATGTCTGTTTTAACATCAGTTGTTTGCTTTTTAATTGGAATTTTTGTATCATTCTTCTTGAATATGCCAACAGGAGCAGGAATTGTTTTAGTATACATTATTTTACTAGTAATAACATCAATATGTTGTAAACTTGCAAAAATATAGAAAATTTATTAAAGTGGTGAATTCTAACTATTCATCACTTTTTTATTTGCTTTTTTATTGCTTAATGATATAATAAAAGTCGAATGGAGGGATTAATATGGTACCAGAAAAACTAAAAGCAGGAGATGAAGTTAGAATTATTGCGCCATCAAGAAGTATGGTGATATTAGGCGAAGATTGTAAAAAAATTGCGACAGAGAGATTAGAAGCTTTAGGGTTAAAAGTTACATTTGGAAAATATGTAATGGAAGCTGATGAAGATTATATGTGTGCTTCAGTTGAACATAGAGTAGAGGATTTAAATGAAGCATTTAGAGATAAAAATGTAAAAGCAATATTAACAGTAATAGGCGGATTTAATTCTAATCAAATTTTAGATTATATAGATTATGAATTAATTAAGCAAAATCCTAAAATCTTTTGTGGATTTTCAGATATAACAGCTATTTCAAATGCAATTCATAGTAAAACAGGGCTTGTAACATATTCAGGACCACATTATTCAAGTTTTGGAATGCTTAAAGGATTTGAATATGAACTTGAATACTTTAAGAAAATATTTTTTGAGTCAGAAGAATTTGAAGTTGAATCTTCAAAAGAATGGAGTGATGATCTTTGGTTTATAGATCAAGAAAATAGAGAGATAATTTCAAATGAAGGTATGTATATAATAAATGAGGGAACTGCAGAGGGAGATATTGTTGGTGGAAATCTTTGTACTCTTAATTTATTACAAGGTACAGAATATATGCCTAATATTGAAGGAAAAGTACTATTTTTAGAAGATGATAATATGGCTGGAAAAATTTATTTGATGGAATTTGATAGAAATTTGCAATCATTAATTCATACAAAAGAATTTAAAAATATAAAAGCAATTATATTAGGAAGAAATCAAAAAGGTTGTGAGATGACAAAAGAAAAATGGACTAAAATGATAAAAACTAAACCTGAACTAAAAGATATTCCTGTAATAGCAGGAGCAGATTTTGGACATACAACACCTATTTTTACATTTCCAGTTGGTGGTCATGCAAAATTAGAAGCTGTAAATGGAAAAATAAAATTACTAATAAAAGGATAAACATATGAGATATGAATTTGAAGTTGTTGGAGATATTAAAGGAAAGGCAAGACCAAGAGTAAATACTTATACTGCAAAGGCATATACGCCAACTAATACTAAAGACTATGAAATGTTAATAAAACAGTATTTTAAAATAAAATATCCAAGATATATACCTTTGGAAAATAGAGTTTCTGTAAAAATTATTGCTCAATTTAAAATTCCTAAAAATACAAGTAAGAAAAATACAGAAAGTATGTTGCAAGGAGAAATATCACCAACCAAAAAACCAGACATAGATAATATTGTAAAAATAATACTAGATGCTCTAAATACAATGGCTTTTAAAGATGATAATCAAATTACAAAATTAGAAGTTGAAAAAATATATGGTGAAGAAGAAAAAATTTTTGTGAAAGTTGAAGAGTACTAAAAAGTAATAATACAACCTTCAAGTGAATACACTTTAAAAAAAGTATTCATTTGGAGGTTTTCTTTATTATGAAAGAATTATCAATAGAAGAGCGTGCGGTAAAAGTGGCACAATACATAATTGAAACAGAAGATACTGTTAGAGGTGCGGCAAAAAAATTTGGAATTAGTAAAAGTAGCATACATAAAGATGTTAGTCAAAGATTATTAAATATAAATTATGCATTAGCAATGGAAGTTAGAAAAGTACTAGATAAAAATAAAGCAGAAAGACATATTAGAGGAGGATTGGCAACTAAATTAAAATATAGTAATATTCATGATGAAAAAAAGAGAAATGTTTTTTAGTTTTAAGTTTCTAAATCACCTAAATATAGCCTTTTTGCCAATATGTTACAAAAATGAAATATAAGTGTAATTTAAAAGATAAAAATATCAAATTGAAACTTGTAACGCTTTGTTCCCAATAATTACAAAGAATTTAATGCCATTCACAGCTTTTGACTTTTGAATACTCCTGTGATATAAAAAGTACATCAAAAGCGAAAGAAGTAGGTGATTGGAAAATGGGAATTTACAGATCTGAAATTGCAGACTTAAGAAAAAATATTGGAGAAAACATAGGACAAAAAATTATTATAAAAGAGTCACCAGGAAAAAGAAGTAAGCCACAAGAGAAATCAGCAGTAATTGAAAATGTATATCAAAGTTACTTTAGAGTAAAATTTGAAAATGTTGATAGAGTTGGATCTTATAATTATACTGACCTTTTTACAAGATCAGTTGAAGTTAGTATGTACAATGGGGAATCATATGAACCACTAGTACAACCACAAATTGAAGTAAAGAAGCCAAGAGCTCATTCTGTAACGGCTACAGAAGTACAAAATGTATAATATTATAAGTTAAAGAAACCTTATTTGTTTAAGGTTTCTTTTTTTAGTTCTTATATAAAAAGTTCTGCATATAAATGTTAAAAAGAGGATATTTAAGGAGGATTTTTTATGGAGAAAAATATAGTTGTTATAAATAAAAGAGTATTGAGTGAAACTAAAACAATAGAGGTGACAGGTGATATAATAGTTCCAGATATTAAACCTGATATTGTTAGTATTATAAATACAAATGGAATAGGATATGTGTATAAAGAAGAACTAAATACAGGAAGAGTAAGACTTGATGGAAATCTAGATACATATATTATTTATCTAGCTGATAATGGAGAAACAAGAAGTATTCAAAATACATTAACTTTTTCAGAAAGTATGGAAAGTAGTAATATAAAAGAAACTTCATTTTTAAAACATCAAGTTGAATTAGAAATAATTGAAGCAAAAGTTTTAAATGAAAGGAAAATATCAATTTCTGGAAAAGTAAAAATTAAAGTGGAAGCATTTGAAAAAGAAGAAGCAGAAATTCCAAGTGCTTTAGATAATGCAAATGATATTGAAGTATTAAAAGAAAATTGCGAAATAAAATCATTAATTGAAGTAAATAAAATAAAGACATCAATTAAAGAAGATATATCTGTTGATAATTCTTATGATATTGCAGAAATATTAAAAACAGATATTCAAATTAAAAATTTTGAAAATAAAATTAGTTATAACAAAGTATTAGCTAAAGCTGATGCAGAAGTAAAAATAATTTTCCTAACAGAAGATAATAAAATAGGAGTTACACAAACACAAATACCAGTAATGAGTTTTATTGATATAAATAATATTACAGATAATGATGTATGTGATGTTAATTATTCTATAAGAAATATGTTATTTAAAGTTAATGCTAAAGAGATGCACTCAATAGTTTGTCAAATTGATTTCGAAGTAGGATGTGAAGCATATCAAACTAGAAGTCTAGAAATAATTGAAGATATGTATGGTGTAAAAAATAATATAGACTTTACAAGAAGAGATATACATGTTCAAATTGCTAAATCAGAAGTTACTCAAAATATAAATATGAATGAAAGAGTTGTAATAGAAGATATACTTAATATCTTTGATGTTAATCATAGAATTAATGTAATTAGTACAACCAAATCAGGAAATTATTATAATTATGAATGTGAATTAAAATTAGAATTTTATTATGAAGCAGATAATAGAAATGGATTAAATGTAAAAAATATTGATTTACCATTTATGGTAAAATTCGAAGGTGAAGAAAGAAACTTAGAGTTTAATATAACTAATAAGAAATTTACAATCAATAATGAAAATGTGGATTGTGATATAGAAATTTTAGCAAAAGAAATGGATAGTTCACTAAAGAAAATAACAATAATGGATAACATAGAAATAACTCCACAAGAAGAGGAAAGTGATTATAAAATGTTTATGTATTTTGTTAAACCAGGAGATTCAATTTGGAAAATTGCAAAGAAGTTTAAAGTACCAATGTGTGACATTGCAAAAATTAATAATATTGAGGATATGAACAAAATAGATGTTGGACAGAGATTATATATAATGAGATAAAAGACGGGAGACCGTCTTTTTTATTTAATAGGAATCAATCCTAATATTACGGGAGGATTTATGAGAGGAAATTTATATTCTAGGAAAAAAATAAGACTTCCAAATTTTAGAGAATTAAATAGTGTTAAAGCAATTTTATTAATAATGTTTACTACAATAGTTTTTTCAATAGTATTATTTTTAAAATCGGCATATCCTGTATTCAAAGCAAGTTGTGAAACTGCTGCAGGTTCGAAAGGAGTGACAATTATTAATGAGGAAGTTAATAAAATTATGAGAAATTATTCATATGATAATTTGATTACTGTTGAGAAAGATCAAAATGGACGAATAACATTTATAAAAGCTGATTCCACACGTATTAATGATATTGTTACTAAAATTATAGGTAATATACAAAAGCAATTTGATGGAATTCCAAGAATTAGTGTTTTTATTAATATGGGAAGTGTTAGTGGAATAAGTGCTTTAAAAAATGTTGAACCCAAATTTGAAGTTGAACTTGAAAGTGCAGGAAGTATAAATTCAAGTATAAGAACGAGTTTTGAGGCTATTGGAATTAATCAAACACATCATAAAATTTATTTAGATATTGATTCAAGAGTAGGAATTTTAACACCATTTGATACTTTTGGAAAAGATATTAATACAGAAGTTCTTTTAACAGAGGCTGTTATTGTTGGAGAAGTTCCAGAGACTTACTATAATTTAAGTGGAATGGAAGAGCCATCAGAAACATATAATTTTATTGAATAAATAAAGAAATAGTGCTATAATGCATCTAGAGATAAATGAAATTAAGGAGGAATAATTTGGAATTATATAGCAATTTACTAATACCTGATGTAGAAAATAAAGGAGTAGTAACAACAAAACCAGTAGTAATTAATAATTACACAATTGAAAAATTAAAAACAAGATATATTGCATTTGATACTGAAACAACAGGACTAAATCCTAGTAGAGACAGAATAATAGAGCTAGGAGCAGTATTATTTGAAAATGGAAAATGTGTAAAAAGATTTCAATCATTAGTTAATCCAGGAGTATTTATATCAGCAAGAGTTACAGCAGTAAATAATATTACAAATAGTATGATAAAAAATGCACCAACAGAAGAGGTAGTATATTCAGAACTTGCAGAATTTTTAAAAGATGCATATAATGAGCAAACTATAATATGCGCACATAATGCAAGATTTGATATGAATTTCTTATCAGAGACACTTATGCGTTTAGGATATAATGCAAATATAAATTACATAGATACACTTACATTTGCAAAACAAAAAATAAAAGGATTATATAATTATAAACAAGATACTGTTGCTCATTATTTTGATATAGTAAATGAGCAAGCACATAGAGCGGCATCAGATGCAGAAACATGTGGAAAAATTTTGTGGAACTTAATTGAGGAGAAATAAATGGAGATTGAAGATATTCTTAACTTTGCAACAGATATAAAATTTAATGATAATGATATGAAAATAATGAAAGATATTATGGATTTAAGAAAGCATGAAAGGATCTTGAGAGTATATAGAACTAGAATGAGACCAGAATATGTTGCTAAAACTGTTAATATTGTTTTAAAGAAGTATAATAAATTGTATAAAGGTAAAATAAAATGTGAAAATGATGAAGATTATGAAGATGCTATTGAAAGAATGATTTCACATATTGAGAAAAAGTTTAATAATGAGATTATGAATAAAATTACAAACAAAATATTAGAAGATTATAAAATGAATATTATTCAAAGTGGAAGATATGGATTTTAGAAATAGATTAAAAAGTATATTGATTTTTCAATATACTTTTTTTCTATGATTCCAATATACAATTTTGATTAATTGTAGTAAACTAACAACAAAATTTAATGTTTCACTTATATAAATTGAAATGATATATCCTATAAGACCAAGTTTTGGAACATAGAAATATATAAAACTTGTGCTTATAATTAAATCGCATATATTAACAATCATAACTCCAATCTGAGCATCTAAACCTCTTAAAACACTATCAACAACAGTGTCAACATATATTAAAGTTGCAAGTGGTGCAAAGATTTTTATATAAAAACCAACATTAGAATCTTTATAAAGTAAATTGCCTAAAGTATCTGCAAAAATAAATAGTAAGACACTAAGCAAAACAGAAGCTCCTAAAATCACAGAAAGAAGGATTGTTGTCATTTGCTTTGTTCTTTTGTAATCCTTTTTTGCATGATATCTTGAAAATTCAGGTATAAGTAAACTTGCAAAAGACTTTACTAAAATATCAGGAAACATTATTACAGGTAAAGCCATTCCATTTATAATTCCATATTTTGAAAGAGACTCACTACAATTAATTCCACTTTTTTCTAAGCTAGAAGGAATTATTAATTGTTTAAATGTAGATAGTCCTGAACGAATGTAAGAAGTAATTGCAATAGGAATAGAAATTCTTAAAACTTTATATGTATAATTGTTATTTCTTAAAACTTCAGGATAAGAATTATATTTTTTCTTATCAAAAATGTAAACAACATATATAAAAAGAAATGAGATTATTTCTGAAATTAAGTCTCCTAAAATTAAAGCAAAGCAACTATAAGTCAATCCTGATGGTAAATATAAACTAATTAGATATGCACAGACAATAACTTTAACAACATGTTCTATAAATTGACCAATAGCATTTTTGTAAATTCTACGAACTCCAGCTAAATATCCTGAAACAGCAGACGACATAGCTATCATAGGAAGTGCAAGAGAGAATAGATATATAACAGATTTATCTACTTTATTGTGAAGACATGTTTCAATTATAAAATCTGCATTTACAAAAAAGATTAAGCTAGTTGATATACTGGTAATTAAAGTTATATAAAGACATCTTTTCATTACCTTTTTTATTCCACCTAAGTTATCTAAAGCAAGTTCTTCAGATACAACACGTGTTACTGCTAAATTGATTCCTGAGGTTGCTAAAGTAATTCCAAATAGATAAACTGTCATTACAAGTTGATAAACACCAACCATTTCAGAACCAATTTTTCGTGAGATATATGCTGTAAAATATATATCAATTGCTCTAAAAATTAGTGAAGTTATTATTAGAAAAGATGTGTTAAAAATAAAAAATTTAAAACGTTTCATAAGCCACCTTAAAAGTATGTTTTTTAGAGTATATGAAGATGGGAAGGAAAATAGAATAAAGAATTTTATGTAGTGAATTTCTTCTCGTGTATGAGGTATAGAATATATAAATAAAATTTGTAAATAAAAATAAAATTTTCCTGATAAAAAATGTCTAAACTTGTTGAATCCGTAAAAATGTTATGCTATAATTAATAATGATTATTCTAAAAAAATAAATGAAGAATTTTTATAAAATTAAAATATAGAAACGTATGAAAAGTTATGCAAAAAATTAAATTTTTTGGAGGGTAAAGTTGGAAGAACATGAGATAACTATTCCTTTCGATGCAGAATCTTTACAAGAAAATATTTTTCATAAATTGTATAGAAAGTTATTAGTTTTTGTAAAAGTAATTATAAAAAGAATTGTAGAGATTGCTATATCGTTAATAGGAATTATTTTGTTGATTCCATTATCAATGGTAGTGTTTTTTCAGAATTTGAAAAATCATGATAATGGAAGCATATTTTATACACAAAATAGAATTGGAAAAAATGGTAAAATTTTTAAAATTTATAAATTTAGAACCATGGTTAATAATGCTAATGAAATATTAGAAGCAATGTTACAAGATGAAGAGATAAAAAAAGAATATGAAACATATAGAAAACTTACAAATGATCCAAGACTTACAAAGTTTGGAAAAGTTTTGAGAGCAACAAGTTTAGATGAATTTCCACAATTTATAAATGTATTAAAAGGTGAAATGAGCATAGTAGGCCCAAGACCATATTTACCAGAAGAAAAAGAAGAAATGAGTTCATATTACAATTACATAGTACAACATAAACCTGGAATAACTGGCGTTTATCAAATATCAGGAAGAGAAAAAGTAAAATTTTCGGACAGGCTAGATATGGATTTGAAATATCATTATGGTAAAACAACTTTAATGGATATTAAAATTGCGCTAATTACAGTATTAGTTACATTTAGAAGAAAGAAAACTTACAATGTAAGAGAAATGCTTTTAGACACAACACATTTTATAGGTAGACAACTTTCATTATTTGTAAAAAGAATTGTAGATATAATTGGATCAATTGTTGGAATTGCAATATTAGTTCCACTTACAATAGTTGTATGGGTAGGAAATAGACTTTGTGGAGATAAAGGACCAGTTTTTTATGTACAAGAAAGAATTGGAAAGCATGGTGAGAATTTTAAAATGTATAAATTTAGAAGCATGGTAATAGGTGCAGATGACATTTTAAAAGAGTTACTAGAAAATAATGAAGAAGTAAGAAATGAATATAGTAAATATAAAAAATTAAAAAATGATCCAAGAGTAACAAAAATGGGAGAATTTTTAAGAAGAACAAGTTTAGATGAATTTCCACAGTTTATAAATGTATTAAAAGGTGAAATGAGCATTGTAGGACCAAGAGCATATCTATTTAGAGAGAAAGGGGATATGGGAGAGGCTTATGAACGTATAGTAAAATGTAAGCCGGGAATTACAGGATTATGGCAAGTTAGTGGAAGAAGTGATGTTTCTTTTAAAAATAGATTAAATATGGATATTGAATATTTTGAAACTCATAATCTTGGATTAGATATGGAAATTCTATTTAAAACAGTAGCTACGGTTTTGAATAAAGAAGGAGCTGCATAGAGTTACAAAATAAGTTTATTAACAGTAGAAAAATAGCTGTTTTTGAAAACATATAGCTGGTATAGACTTGATACCAGCTTAATTTATGAGAGAGTAGTTGCTATGATTGGAAGTGAAAGGTTGAAAAAAGAAAATATCAAGAAAGAAAATATAAAAATATGTTTTACCGCTTCCTCTGGTGGACATTTGGAAGAGATTTCAAGATTGGATATTATAAAAAGTAAATATAATGTTTTTTTAATTACAGAGAAGAATTCTTTTGAAGAATTAGAATTTTGTGATAAAAATTACTATTTACCACAGATTAATAGGAAGGAACTGTTATTTATTTTTAAATTTATATATATTTTTTGTAAATCATTAAAAATATTTTTAAGTGAGAATCCAGATGTTGTTA
The DNA here is from genome assembly GCA_948517135.1 of uncultured Clostridia bacterium. Taxonomy (GTDB): domain Bacteria; phylum Bacillota; class Clostridia; order TANB77; family CAG-508; genus Scatovivens. The sequence continues at coordinate 20,144 of CAORJJ010000016.1, forward strand.
TATCAACAGGAGCTTTGAGTACAGTTCCAATATGTCTTATATCAAAAATTTTTAGAAAAAAAATTATATATATAGAATCTTTTGCAAGATGTAATAAGCCATCTTTGACAGGTAAAATAATGTATAAATTTGCAGACGTTTTTATAGTTCAGTGGGAAGAAATGCTTGAATTTTTCCCTAAAGCGATTTATGGAGGTGGAATATTTTGATTTTTATTTCTTTGGGAACTCAAAAATTTCAATTTAATAGACTTTTGAAATATATTGATGAGAAAATTAAATGTCAAGAAATTTCAGAAGAAGTGTTTGCTCAAATAGGCTATTCAACATATATTCCACAGAATTATGAATATAAAGATTTCCTAGATAAAAATGAATTTGAAAGTATAATTGAAAAATCAGATTTATTAATTACTCATGCTGGAGTTGGAACTATAATTGCTGCTATGAAATATGAGAAGCCAATTGTAGTTGTACCACGACTTTCTAAATTTGAAGAACATGTTGACGATCATCAATTACAAATTGCAGAAGCATTTTCAAGTAAAAATCTAATTATATCTAATGGTGAAAAAATAGAAGATTTAATAGATAATATAAATAAAGCCCCACAATTCAAATTTGAAAAATATATATCTTCTAATATAAGAATACAGTCAATAATTGATGACTTTATTAAAAGTAACTTTAATGTAGGGGAATAATTATAATGGAAAAAATAAAAATTGCATATATTGCAAAAGAAATGCCAATAAATGGAATTAGCACTGTAATATTAAATTATTGCAGAAATCTAGATAAAGATAAGTTTGATATCACAATATTTTCAGGTGAGCCAATAGATAAATATTATATTGAAGAATGCAAAAAAATAAATGTTAATATAGAAAAAATGCCTCCTAAAAGAGGTGGAAATCCATTAAAGTATTATAATTATTTATTTAAAAAAATAACAGGCAAGAACTTTGATATAGTACATGTTCATGGAAATAGTGCCACAATTACAATTGAAATGATTATGGCTTTTTTTAGAGGAATAAAAATTAGAATTGCTCATTGTCATAATACAACTTGTGATAAATTAAGAATTCATAAAGTATTAAAACCAATTTTTAAAAGAATATATACATATGGATTTGCATGTAGTGAAGATGCTGGAAAATGGTTATTTGGAGAAAGAGACTTTAAAATTTTACCTAATGGATTTGACACTCAAAAATTTATTTTTAATTTAGAATCAAGAAATAGAATAAGAAAAGAACTTAAATTAGAGAATAAATATATAATTGGACATGTAGGTATGTTTAATAAGCAAAAAAATCATGAATTTTTATTAGAAATATTTAAAGATATAGCCAAAGAAAATTCAGATGCATATTTGTTGCTAGTAGGAAATGGACCAGATTATCAGATTATTAATGAAATAATAGTTAATCATGAATTTAGGGAAAGAATAATATGCTATGGAGAATGTTCAAATGTATATGACCTTTATAGTGCAATGGATATATTTGTTCTTCCATCAAAACATGAAGGATTAGGAATTGTATTACTTGAAGCTCAAATTAATGGTCTGAAATGTTTAGCTTCAAATGTTGTTCCCATAGAATCAAAAATAAGTGATAATATAAAGTTTTTATCATTAGAAGATAAAAATATATGGGTTGAAGAAATTTTGAAAAAAGATCAAAATGATAGAAATAAAAATTATGTTAAAAATATTGAAAAGATTCAATATTATGATATTAGAAAAAATGCAGAAGAGTTAGCTAATATTTATAAAAATTTATATAACAAGTAAAGGAGATTAAATATGAAATTAGGTGGTATGACTTGGTGGAGATATAATTATGGTTCTATATTACAAGCATATGCATTGCAATCTGAATTAAAAGAATTAGGAATAGATGATTATGAAATAATTTGTCAATATGGAAAAAAAGTTGCATCAATAAGTAATTTGAAGGAAAAAATAAAGAGAATTGGAGTAAGACAAAGTTTAAAAAGAATTGTTTGGAAATTCGGATTAAAAAAATTGAGAGATAGAAATAGGAATATACAATCTTTTGTAGATAATTATTTACATGTTTCTCAAAAAGAATATAATGAAGAAAATATTGTAGAAGCTAATAATGTGTATGATGGATTTGTGTGTGGAAGTGACCAAATTTGGAATCCAAAATTAACAGATGTTAATAGTATGTATTGGCTAACATTTGCATCAAAGGAAAAATTAAAATTTTCTTATGCTCCAAGTATTGGTGTAGATAAATTTTCTGATGAGCAAAAAGAAGCAATAAAAAATAATTTATCTAGTTTTAAAGGAATATCAAGTAGAGAAGAAAATGGAACTAATTTAATAAATGATGCTTTAGGTGCTAATAAATGTGTTACAGTATTAGATCCAACTTTATTAGTTGATCGCAAAATTTGGGATAATATATCTTTATCTGAAAATCAATATGGTGAAAAATATATATTTGTTTATATGTTAAGAGGAACTAAAAAACAAAGAAAATTAATTGAAGAGTTTGCTAAATTAAAAGGATTGAAGATTGTAACAATGCCATTTTTAGATAATGAAAAAATAGAAATATATGATTTTAAATTTGGAGATATAAAACTATGGGATGCTTCACCAGCAGATTTTATTACAGTTATAAGAAATGCTGAATATGTTTTTACAGACTCATTTCATTGTATGTTATTTAGTTGTATGTATCATAGAGATTTTTATACTTTTCCTAAAATTGGTCAGGCTCAAATAAATAGAATGTTAAATTTTCAAAAACTAGTTTCAGCAAGTGAACATATGATAAGTGATGAAATAGACGTTAATAAAATTGAAAATGTAAAAAGAATAGACTGGAATTATGTAGATTCTGTTTTAAATGATAAAAGAAAGGAATCAGAAGCATATTTAAAAAGTGTGTTGGATATGAAGTAATGAGAAAAGTATATGCATTTAAAAATACATTTGAACAATTGATGAAAAGTTCTTCAGGTGGAGCATATATTGCATTATGTGAAGCATTTGAAAAGACATTTGGAAAAGAAAATGTTGTATTCTATGGAGCTATGTATGATAAAAATTTGAATGTAATACATGGAAGAAAATATAGTTCAAAGGAATGCTCTGTTTTTCAAGGTTCAAAATATGTAAGAAGTGATATTAGTAAAGTATTTAATTTTTTAGAAGAAGATATATCACAAGGAAAATATATATTATTTTCAGGAACGCCATGTCAAATATTTGCAATAAAAAAATATATAGAAAGTAAAAATATTGTGCTAGATAATTTATATTGCATAGATATTATATGTCATGGAACACCAAGTGAAAAGATTTGGAATTCGTATAAAAAATGGATTGAAAAAAATGAAAATAGTGAACTTATAAATTATTCTTTTAGGTATAAACCAGAAGGTTGGAAAGCTTATCCTGCTTTTGCAGAGTTCAAAGATGGAAAAAAGAAAATTAACACAGCAGATTTATCTATTTATTCTAAATTACAAATGATAGGTCTAAGTACAAATAAAGGGTGCTTTTCTTGTCCATATTCAAATATGAATAGAGTTGGAGATATAACTATTGGAGACTACTGGGGAATTGAAAAAATAATGCCAAATATAAAAAGTAAGCATGGAGTTTCATTACTTATAGTTAATACTGAAAAAGGAAATAACATTGTTGATAAATTTGATGAAGATAAATACTTTTTTAAAGAAACAAATACAGATGAGTATATTAAATATCAACATAATTTAAAAGAAAAAACAGAAGAACCTCAAAATTATAATGAATTTTGGAAAGATTATGAAGAGTTTGGATTTGAATTTATTTTAAAGAAATATTTAGATTATGGAAAAAAATATATTATAATTCATAATATAAAAAAAGTAGTAAGAAAGAGCCCAATTATAAACATATATAGAAATTTAAAAAAGTAAAATGGAGGGAAGATGAAGACAATAATTGTATCACCATGTGGATTGCCAATACCAGCTGTAAAAGGTGGAGCAGTTCTTACTCTTATTGAAAGTATAATTATTCAAAATGAAATAAATAAGAAAATGGAATTGACAGTTATAGGGGTACATGATAAAGAGGCTGTTGAAAAATCTAAAAAATATAAAAATACAAATTTTATCTTTATAAAAGAACCTAAAATATGCAAAATAATAGATAATTTATATGAGAAGATTTATATAAAATTATCACATAAACAGCATAATACTTTAAAAAGATATTTATGGAAGTTATATGTTATAAGTTATTTAAAAAAAATATTAAAAAAGTTTGATTTTGATAAAGTTGTCTTAGAAAATTCAGGATATTTATTGAATATTTTGAAAGATAGAAATATAGCTAAGAAATATGATAATAAGATTTTTTATCATTTGCATAATGATATACCAGATAATATTTATATAAATGGATTGAAAAAATGTAAGATATTAAGTATTAGTGAGTATTTAACTAAAAAGATTATATCAGTTTGTGGAAATGAAATTGAAAAAAATATATTTATTTTAAAAAATGGATTTAATTGCGAAAAATTTAATAAAGAATTAACTAAGGACGAAAAAATAGAATTAAAAGAAAAATTACAAATTGAAAAAGATAAAAAAATTATTTTGTTTGCTGGACGAATTACACCTGAAAAGGGAATAAAAGAATTGCTAGAGGCATATGAGAAAATTGATAATGATAATGTGGTATTATTAATAGTAGGTTCACACAATTTTGGAGCCAATAACACATCCAATTTCGAACAGAATATAAAGACTAAATTCGAGTCATTAAAAGAAAAAATAAAGTTTACAGGATATATAGATTATGATGATATGTGGAAATATTATAAACTTGCAGATGTTGCAGTTTTTCCATCAACTTGGGAAGAGCCAGCAGGATTAACAATGCTTGAAGCAACAGTAGCAAAAATTCCTGTAATAACTACTATTTCTGGTGGAATTCCTGAATACTTACTAACAGACTATGCTACTATGTTTCATATAGATGATGAAATTGTTAATAATATAAAAAATAGTATAATAGAAATATTAGAAAATAAAGAAAAATATATAGAAAGAGCTATAAAAGCAAGTAAATATATTGGCGAAAAGTATACAGAAGAGAATTTATATAATAACTTTTTAGAATTATTATATAAATAGAAGGAGAAAAAAATGAAAAAAATTTCTGAAAAAATTTTAGTTTTATCAGTATTTCTTTTAACATATTATATATATATGAATAGCATTAGAAAAATAATGATACCATATAGTAGTATTACTGTGCCAGCGATATTACTATTAGTTTTAATTTCTACAATTATTTGTTCAAATGGGAAAATAAAAGTTTTAGGAATTTGGGACAAGTTAGTGTGTATCTCATGGGTAATAATTGCTATATATATTTTTATAAATAATGAATCTTTAGCAAAAAACATAATATCTGGTGGATTAATTCAATTATATGTCATGATTGCATTTTTAATATTTTCGAACGAAAAAAAATCCTGGATAGATGTATGGTTGAAATCAACATTTGTATTTGTTATGATTCATGCTATTAGTACAATTATATTTTATTTTAATTCAGACTTATATACTAAATTTGCTAGATTAATGTTTTCAGGAGACGAATTAAAAAATTGTTTCACATATTATAGACAAGGTTTTATGAGTGGATTAAGTACACATTTTAGTAACAATGGAATGATACTATCTATTGGAATATTAATTATTTGGCAAAGTATATTGTATACTAGAAATAGTAAAAATAGTAACAAAACTTTATTAATTTTTAAATATGTATGTATACTAATTGTTTTATATGCATTAATTCTTTCTTCAAAAAGAAGTCCTTTATTAGCATCTTTTTTAGCTATAATTAGTACATATATTATTTGTACAGGAAAAAATGTATGGAAAAGCTTTATTATATTAATAATTTGTTTGGCTATTTTATATGGGGCATATACATTTTTGGCAGATAAAATTCCAGGATTATCTACAATTGTTAATAAAACTGCTAATTTAGAAAATTCTAGTGCTGGAATATTAAATGGTAGAAAAGGATTATGGCAAAGAGCTTTTGATTTATTTAATATGAATCCAGCATTTGGAAAAGGATATGGTAGTTATGCAAGTTATGCAAATCAAACTGATGCAATTACTACATCAGCACATAATTATTATTTACAAATATTAGCAGAATTAGGATTATTTGGAATGTTACTATATTTAATTGTTTTTGGTTCGGGTATTATGCTTGCTATTAACTTATTAAAAAAGTCTGTTAATGATAAAAATTTAAGAAATATTATGCTAGCAAGTATTTCTTTAGAAATTCAGATTTTTGTTATAGTGTATTGTATTACAGCAACAGCTTTAATGTATTATTGTATATTAATCCCATATATACTTGCTATTACTTTAGCACATGTTGTTAATATAGACGAATATGGTAATAAAAAGGAGAATAAAAATGAAAATAGGAATAATAACATTTATAAATACAATTAATTTTGGTGCTTCTTTACAAGCATATGCTTTGCAAGAGTTTTTGAAAGAGATAAAGCAAGAACCAGAAATAATTCAATACGTTAATAAAACAATTGAAGATAAAGAAAAAAATAAGGGAAGTAAAAAATTAAATTTAAAAGGAATAGTTAGAGAAGTTATAATGGGAAAAGGTATAAAAGAAAAGACTATTGCTTTTGAAAAATATGAACAAGCAAACATAAAAAAGGGCCTTGTATTAAATGAACAAAATACTGATAAAATAAATAGCTACTATGATAAGTTTATTACAGGTAGTGACCAAGTATGGAATATGAAAATTACTTATGAAGATTGGCACTATTTTTTAGATTTTGTAAAAGATGATAATAAGAAGATATCATATGCACCAAGTTTCGGAAACGATAAATTTCCTGATACTGATAAAAAGGAAGTGGCAGAGTTATTAAATAAGTTTAATAAGCTTTCTGTAAGGGAAAGTTCTGGACAAAAATTAATAAAAGAAATTTCTGATTTGGATGCTAAAGTAGTCTTAGATCCTACTCTTCTTTTAAATAAAAGAGAGTGGGAAGAAAGAACTGAATTTGAACCAAAGTTAGAACATTATATTTTAGTTTATTTTCCACATAATAAGAAAATGGTTTTTGATTTTGTTAAAAAATTGAAGAAAAAAACAGGTTTACCAGTAGTTTATTTAAGTATTTCTCCTAAAATTCAACCAGGAGTAAAAACAATATATAATGCATCTCCAGATGAATTTTTAGGATGGATGAAAAATGCTGATTATGTTGTAACAGGATCATTCCATGGAACAGCTTTTTCTTTAAATTTAGAAAAGCAATTCTTTTATGAACCAAGTGGTGAAGGAAGTAGAATAGATAATATAGTAAAATTAACTGGCACTGATGAAAGAAGTATATTGAATGTCAAAGCTATAGATGAAATTATTGATTATGAAATTGTTAGAAAAAAATTAGATAAAGAAAGAAATGAATCTAAAATGTGGCTAAAAAATGCAATAGGAATTGATAAGTAGAGAGGAGAAATTATGGATAATAAAGTTCCATTATCAAAAGAAATGTGTACAGGATGTACAGCATGTGCTAATATATGCCCAGTAAATGCAATAAAAATGCAACGTGATAGTGAAGGTTTTTTGTATCCTGAAATTGATAAAAGTATATGCATAAGTTGTGAATTATGCGTAAATAATTGCAATTTTTGTAAAGAAAAAATAAAACAAGATAGTAATGAAAATAAAAATTGTTATTTAGCAAAACATAAAAGAAAAGATGTTAGAATGAATAGCAGATCAGGTGGGATATTTGTTGCATGTTCAGATTGGATTTTAGAACAAAATGGGACAGTTTATGGTTGTGTGTTAAATGATGATATGGAAGCTATACATATTAGAGCAACAAATAAACAAGATAGAGATAAAATGTGTAAATCTAAATATGTTCAAAGTAATTTGGTAAAAGTATTTTCACAAGTAAAAGATGATTTGAATTCAGAAAAACTAGTATTATTTTCTGGTACTACTTGTCAAATAGATGGATTATTTTCTTATTTAAAATATAATAAAGTAAACTTAGAAAAATTGTATACCATAGATTTAGTGTGCCATGGATGTGCTAGTCCAAAGATATTTGAAAGTTATGTAAAATGGATTGAGAAAAAATATAAAACTAATATTGAAAAATTTGATTTTAGAGATAAAGAAGTATGTGGATGGGATGGACATATAGAATCATATATTGTAAATGGAAAAAAGAAAACAAGTACAATTTACAGAGAAATTTTCTATACAAATTTATGTTTGAGACCAGCATGTTATAAATGTAAGTATTCTACAATTGATCGTAATACAGATTTAACTATTGCAGATGCATGGGGAGTAAAACAAACTGTTTTAGAATTTTATGATAATTTAGGAACATCTATGTTTTTAGTTCAAAGTAATAAAGGAATGCAATTGTTAGAAATAATAAAGAAATCATGTGAAATAATTGAAGTTCCTTTAGAAAAAATGATGCAACCAAACTTGAAAAATCCATCTAAACCAAAAGGAAATAGAGAAACATTTTGGGAAGATTTTTATAATGGAGGCATAGAGACTGTTATAAGAAAATATGGCAAAATGAAATTATCTAAGAATATAAAAGAAAAAGCTAAATATAAAATTAGAAAAATTATGTTAGGGAAAAAAATATATTTACCATAAGAAAGGAATATAATGTTTAAAGCAATATTAAATAAATATAAAAAAATGTCTGTTATAACTAAAGCTGCATTATGGTTTGTTATATGTACTATGTTGCAAAAATGTATTTCTTTTATTACAGTTCCAATTTTTACTAGATTAATGCCAGCAGAGGAATATGGATTATATAGTACATATTTATCTTGGTATAATATAATTACTGTTATTTGTACATTAAATATGCACAATTGTATTTATATGAATGGAATATCAAAAGCTAAGACAGAAAAGGAAAAAAATGATATTGCTATTCCAATGTTATCGCTTTCTGAAGTAATTACAGTTATATTATTTTTTATTTATTTTGTTTTTCATAATTACTTAAATGAAATTATAAAATTACCAACCATATTAGTAAGTTTAATATTTGCGCAGGTATTATTTGATCCAGCAATAAATTTTTGGTTAGTTAGACAGAGATTTGAATATAAATATGTAAAAGTGGTAATAAGAACAATTACTATGGTAGTACTAAATTCTGTATTAGGAATTATTTTTGTTGTTATATCTACAACAAATCAAGCTATTGCTAGAGCCATTTCTATTATTTTAGTACAAGCATTATTTGGTATAGTATTATATGTATATTTCTTTAAGAAAGGAAAAAAAATATTTTCTTGTAAAGATTGGAAACATATTTTAAATGTACAACTTCCTTTATTACCACATGGACTTTCTTTAACCATATTAGGTTCATCTGATAAAATAATGATAAATTCTTTATGTAGTGCTATACAGGCAGGAATATACAGTGTTGCATATTCTGCAGGATATGTTGTAAATATTTTAAAAAATAGCATTGTTGATGCATTAAGACCTTGGATTTATGAGCAAATTAAAGAGAAAAAATATAATGATATAAATCAATCTACTAAGCCAATATTATTATTAATATTGATTATAACATTTATATTTATTGTATTTGCTCCAGAAATAATAAAGATTATGGCACCACCAGATTATTATGAAGCTATATATGTAATTCCACCTGTTGCTGCAAGTGCATTTTTTACATTTTTATATAATATGTTTTCAACAATTAGTTTTTATTATGAAAAAACTAAAAAAATAATGTTTGCATCTCTTGCAGGGGCTATATTTAATATTGTATTAAATGCTATATGTATACCAACATTTGGATATATTGCTGCTGGATATACAACGTTAGTATGTTATATTTTTCTAGCATTTGTACATTTTTTAATAATGAATAGTATTTGTAAATCAGAATTAAATAATGCTAAAATTTTTGATGTTAGATTTATTATATCATTATCAGCTATTGTATTAATTGTTATGCTAGTTCTTACTCTATTATATGATCATTTGGTTATAAGATATGGTATAATTTTAATTCTTTTACTTACACTTATAATAAAAAGAAAAGAATTTATAAATGCAATAAAAACTATAAAAAAGAAGAAAGTATAGATAATAAGAATGAATGAAAATAAAAAAGATAGAAATATTGGATTAGATATATTAAAGTGTATAGCAGCATTTTTAGTGATTTGCATACATGCACCTTTTCAAGGTAAGTGTGGAGAATATTTTGTTGCAATAGCTAGATGTTCTGTTCCAATATTTTTTATTATTACTGGATTTTTCTATAATAATAAAATGAGTGATTCAAAAGTAAATAAGCAAATTTTTAAGATTTTTAAGCTATGTATTATTTCAAATACTTTTTATTTTATATTCAAATTGCTTTTTTGTATTATAGATAATAGAGGTTATTTAACTTTATGTATGACTACAATTAATAAAAAAGCTTTAATTAAGTTATTTATTTTTAATGAATCGCCAATATATTCACATTTGTGGTACCTAAATGCTTTATTATATGTTTTAATAATAATGAAATTTGTAAATAAATATAATTTGTTAAAGTATATTTATATGATTTCACCATTACTATTATTAGGAGATTTAATTTTTGGAAAGTATTCATTATTATTGTTAAATAGAGAGCTCCCTTTTATTTTTGTAAGAAACTTTATATTTGTAGGGATACCATATTTTTGTATTGGAAATTATATTAATACAGATTTTTATAGTAAGTTAAAAGAAAATAGAAGTAAAAAATATATATTTTTTAACATAGTGCTTATTCTAATCACTATGTTAACTACTATCTTAGAAAGATATATACTAGTATATTTAAAATTAAATGCTTCGAGAGACCATTATATAAGTACAACGTTTCTTGCAATAG
>CAORJJ010000017.1:0-25781 GCA_948517135.1 uncultured Clostridia bacterium
GATTACCGAGAACTTTGAATGAAGAAAATATATTATCAAAATATATAGTATAAATAATAATTTATCCTAAACTCACATCCAATATCATCATTACTAAAAATCCAAGAGTAACACCTATCATTCCATACTTTGATAAATCTCCAACATTTTGTGACTCTGGAATCAATTCATCCACAACAACATATATCATTGCACCAGCAGCAAAAGCTAATAAATAAGGCAAAACTGGCACAATCAAACTTGTAAGTAAAATTGTAATTATTGCAGCAATTGGTTCAACAATTCCTGATAATACACCACATAAAAATGCTTTTGATTTTGGCATACCATTACTTTTTAGTGGCATAGAAATAATTGCCCCTTCTGGGAAATTTTGAACTGCAATCCCTATTGCTAGGGCAAATGCTGCTGCCATAGTAATTCCAGAACCAGCAGTTAAACTACTTGCAAAAACGACTCCTACTGCCATTCCTTCTGGTATATTATGAAGTGTTACTGCTAAAACAAGCATTGTTGTTTTATTTAACTTAAATTTCTTAATTCCCTTTTCTACATTATTTTCCAAATGTGGGACAATTGCATCTATTATCATTAAAAATAATATTCCTAAAATAAATCCTACTGTGGCAGGAATCCAACTAATCACACCTTGTTCTTCTGCCATTTCTATTGAAGGAATTATTAATGACCATACAGATGCTGCAATCATAACTCCTGAAGCAAATCCTAATAATATTTTTTCTACTTTAGGATTTACTTGGTTTTTCATAAAGAAAACCATTAATGCTCCAACTGATGTTCCTATAAAAGGAATAGCAATTCCTAATGCTAAATCCATACTTTATTCCTTTCTAATATTTTTTAGAAAAAGCGAACATCTTTTAATTTCAATGTTCGCTAATTTTCTTATATATACTATTCTATTAATTATAAACTTGTCACTATTTTTTACATGAATCACAATATTGACAACTTGAGCATTTTGAATATTCTTTACCAACTTTTGATAAAACAATTTTAGCTACAAATGCTGCTACTATTCCTCCAACAATTACATCTGCAACATTTAATACTCCTCTTTCAATTCTACTTCCTACTTGATATATTATAGTAGCTAATATCCATGCACAAATTGTTTGGAAAATAATCGCTTTTAGCATTTTCTTTATTCCTCCTAATTCTCTTCTCATTGCACCAATTGCTCCAAAACATGGTGCACTAAATAAATTAAATACCATAAATGCATATGCAGATGCAGGAGTAAACGAACTAAATATACTTCCATCTCCAAATATCTCTGCTCCGCTTTCTGTATCTTCTGCTAAACCAGCAATTACCGCCATTGAAGAAACAACTTGTTCTTTCGCAACTAATCCTTGTATAACAGAAACTGTTGCTCCCCAACTATTTTGACCTATCATTGGATAAAATACCCATGATATTTTATTACCTATTTTTGCCAAAATACTATTTTCTATATCAACCCCATATTCAAACTTAAATGAAAATGATAGTAAAAACCAAATAATTATTGAACACAATAATATTACTGTTCCTGCTCTTTTTATAAAAGCAATTACTTTATCAAAAACATCTTTTATTACATATTTAATACTTGGAATTTTATATTCAGGTAATTCTGAAATATATGTACTTGAAGTTTTGGTAAATACAAATTTTTTCATTATTATTGCACTTAAAATTATAACTGCAATTGCCAAAAAATATAATGATGCTGATACAAAACCTGAATTTTCTTCAAAAAAGTAACTCGCAAATAATACTATTATAGGCAATTTAGCACTACATGGTATAAATGGTGTAAGTATTGTTGTTATTTTTCTTTCATCTTCATTTTCAATAATCCTTGATCCCATAATTCCTGGGACAGAACACCCTGAACCGACTATAAAAGGAATTAAACTTTTTCCACTTAACCCAATCTTTCTAAAAACTTTATCTAATAATAAGGCTATTCTTGACATATATCCTGTTGTTTCTAATAAAACAATGCATAAAAATAGTATTATTAATTGAGGAACAAATCCTAGGACTGCTCCAACTCCTGCTATAATTCCATCAACAACTAAACTATTTAAAATCTCTGAAGTACCAAAATCTTCTAAAAGTTCTCCTATATACTTACTTAAAAAATCAACTCCCAAACCAACCCATTCAACACTTGTACTTCCTATAATACCTACTGATAAATAATAAATCAAAAACATAATTATTATAAATATCGGAAATGCAATAAATTTATTCAAAAAAACTTTATCTAATTTATCTGATATTGATTCATAATGTTTATTTTGTATTACTGATTGTTCTTTTACTTTTTCTATATAGTTATATCTTTCAGTGGCTATGATTTCCTCAAAATCTGTATCATAATTTTTTTCTTCTTTTTCTATTATTTTACTTATTTCTTCTGTTACTTTATTTTTAAATCTCTCATCTTTTTCTAATAGTTTAACACTAACAAATTTTCTATGCTTTGACTCTATTTTATCTTTAATTAGTTCGATTGAATCTTCTAATGATGAATCAAACACACGTTGCCTTATTAAATCATCACTTTTTTTCACTTCATTTATTAATTCATTAATTCCTGTTCCTCTTAAAGCTGATATTTTATATACTTTTACTCCTAATAGTATTTCTAATTTTTTTACATCTATTGATATTCCTTTCTTTTCTAACATATCTGCCATATTTAAAGCAACTATTACTTTGTTATCTAATTCCATCAATTGTGTTGTTAAATATAAGCTTCTTTCTAAAGATGTACTATCAACTATGTTTATTATAACTTCTGGATTTTCTTCAAAAATAAACTTTCTTGAAATTTCTTCTTCTGTACTATATGGACTTAAAGAATATATACCAGGTAAATCTGTAATTTCAAGATCTGTTCCCTTGATTTTTCCAGTTTTCTTTTCAATTGTAACACCTGGCCAATTACCAATTTTGGCATTCATTCCTGTTAAACAATTAAATAATGTAGTTTTACCACTATTTTGATTTCCTATTAATGCTACTTTCATTTTACTTAACCACCTCCACTTCAATTTTGTTTAAATCCGCTTTTCTAATACAAAGTTCATAATCTCTTAGTTCAATGTCAATAGGATCTCCCATTGGTGTTATTTTCTTTATTTTCACTTCAACACCTCTAGTAATTCCCATATCAAGTAAATGTCTTCTAATTTCTTTATTTTCAACATCTAACTTAATAACTTTGGCTTTCTGACCAACTTTAAGTTCATCAAGTTTCATATTTCACCTCCATATATGAAATTTATTTCATCTTTTGAAGTAATTATATTTCAACTTATATTTAATGTCAATGAAAAATATGAATCTTTTTTCACATTTCAAAGATTGACTTTTCCTCTCAAATCTTTTATACTATCAATATCAGTAATTTAGAAAGGATTTATCTTTATGGGAAATTCAGAAATAAGAGAACCAATTCAAAAGCGTTCTATCGAAAAAAAAGAAAAAATTATAAAATATGGTTTTGATTTAATTTGTGAAAAAGGATATCATAATACTAATACTGCAGAAATTGCAAAATCTGCTGGTGTTTCAACAGGAATTGTATATCAATACTTTAATGACAAAAGAGATATTTTTCTTCAAGGAATTGAACAATATTCAAAAAGCTTACTATTTCCTATAAATGAAATATCTATTTCAAATTCTAAATCAAATACTTTAGAAGAAGACTTGATAAATGTTATAAATAAATCAATTAAAAATCATAAATTATCAGAGTCTGCACATGAAGAAATTTATGCTCTTCAACATTCAGATTCAGATGTAGCAAAAATATTTTTCGAACAAGAAATTGAAGCTACTAATACTTTAATTTCTGTTTTAGAAAGTAAAAATATAAAAACAGATAATATAAAAGAAAAAGCTCATTTAATTATTTCTATGATAGACAATTTGTGTCATGAAATTGTCTATCACAAGCATAAAGATATGAACTATGAAATTATGAAGGATATTGTAGTTAAATCTATAATAAACCTATTAAATTAAGCATAAAAAGAAGATTACCCTTGTATGAGTCCAAGGGTAATCTTCTTTTTGTTTTATCCTCCTCTTTACTATTCAGTTAATGAGTTACTTTTGAAAAAACTTTATTCTCATTTCTGTAAAAATTTTATACCAGAAAGAGATTAAATTACCTATTCCATGTACCACTCAAATAATCATCAAGTTCCTCGTGACACCATGTTTTGTTATAGTTTCCATTGGGATAAACTTTTGGTACTGTCGGCTCATCTACGATATTGGTCTCGCCATGTATACATTTCTTTATTCTTACTCCTTTATAAAAAGTATACATATACGAACCATTACGCTCCCATTTCAATGTATCGAGCAACGCCCAAATTTCCTTATCTTTACACAGTTCCTCAAAATCTGGTGTAAAATACATGCTAATGGATCTTCTAAAAAATCCCTCTGTGTATTCCACAAAATGTTCAAGATTTTCCAGTGTAAGAGCTGTATCACCTGCTAATTTAATATTTATCTTGTCACTCCATTGTCTCCAGAAATCAATTTCTTCATCGCTGTCAACTGTAATCTGAATTGAATCGTAATACGGAATCAGTTGAATGATTTTCTCTTTAAGAATTCCATTAGTACTCATCATCACAAGAAAACCTTTGCTATGAACAAGTTCTGCAATAGAAATTAGTTTTTCAGTTGCTAAAACCGTAGGTTCTCCTCCGAGAAGAAGCACTTCCAGCGTTTTATCTGTATATCTCCGTATCATATCCAAAAATTTCTCAATTGTTTCCAGTGAAATTACCTGCGTAGATGTTCTGATGAACTTATCTATGCAATGCTTGCACCGTTTATTACATATATGAGATGTAACAATATCCACATGATCCAATACAACGTTTCCAATAGGTAATTTAATTTGACTCATACTACTTCCTCCTGTTTTCTATAATTTTATTGATAGAGTCTAAATATACAATTAAAAATGTGCATATCATTTATATTATATCATGTTTACATAAATAAATCAATCAATTCTGTACTATACTTTGAACAATATCTGGTTTTCTATTTAATATGAATAGTAAAATTCCTGATATAGAAAAAGTTATGACATATGTTATCAAAATTATAATCCAATTTCCATATAGTATATTACTACCTACAATTGTTGAAGATATAATTGATGGAAATCTTGCAAATGTTGATATTAATAAAAATTCAATTGGTTTTATTGGAAGTAATCCACCTATATATACAAATATATCTTTTGGGAGTCCTGGTATAAAAAATGATAAAAATAGCAATATTCTAATTTTATTTCTATCACTCCATGTTTTACTATTTTGAATTTTAGAAAGTTTTTCTTCTGAAATAAAAGTTACAATAAAATCTCTACCAAACTTTCTAACTAGAAAATAAATTATAAGTGTTGTTACAAATACACCTACATATATTACCAATAATCCTCCCCAAGTTCCAAAACACATTCCTGCAAGAAGTTCCACTGGCTCTCCTGGTAATATTGGAAAAAACATTTGAGTAAACATTAATCCCAATATCATCAATACTCCTTGATATCCAGAATTTTCAATATTAACTTTAAATGTATTTCTTCCTTCTTCTGTTGCTATATTTTTAAATATTGGAAAAACTTTTATAGTTATAATTAACATCATTAACAATATTAATATAAAAATAAATGTTTTAAGAATTTTCATTTTGCTATTCTTCATATTTTACTCCACTTTTACTAATATAATTAAACTTTAAAATACTTTCTAAATTAACAGTTCTTATATGTTCTATCCTTTCCCAAGTTGATTTCTTTTCAAATAGTGCTACTATATTTATTGGAACCCATGATAAATAAAATACTGGTAATAAAATAATACCCTTTATATAATTTCTAACATGTTTTTGATTAATTTTCACAATACCAATAATAAGTATTATATTACTCATGTAGTATAGTATCAATAGTATAGCTTTAGATACATAATTGATTTTTCTATACATTAGAAAATCAACTATTACTTGTAATACAATATTAAAAGTTCCAACTAATTGTATAAGTGGTGCTGTTAAAAACATTATTGATTCTACTGAACCAAAATTTTTATTTTTAAATATGTCCATTATAATTCTATTCCAATATGCTTTTAAACATTGAAGAGTTCCAACAGACCATCTTTTTCTTTGTTTCCACGATACTTCAAAAGTAGTTGGTTGTTCATCATATGTTATTGCATTTTCTACAAATGCAATCTGTTCATTATTTAATCCACAATTTACATTAAGTTCAATATCTTCAGTAATAGTTAAGGCATTATAACCATTTTCTTCTATATATTCCTTTGATATCATAAAACCTGTTCCATTTACAAAACATGATTTATCTATATTATTTCTTGCTCTATTCATAAAATAATTTTGAATTATATAATGAAGTGAATGTGAACTTGATATCCATGTATCTTTTGGATTTTTGCTATCTCTATACCCTTGTGCGATTCTATATCCTTCTATCAATTTATTATTCATTTCTTTTATAAAATTAGGATGGACAATATTATCAGCATCAAAAATTAAATATGCATTATAATTGTATGCTCTTAAATATTTAAAAGCATATCTTAATACATCTCCTTTTGAATTAGCTATAATTTTACTACAATCTATAATTTTTGAATTATAACTTTTAGCAATTTCTTCAGTATTATCATCACAATTATTTGGTACTACATAAATGTCATACATTTCTTTTGGATAATTTTGACTATTTAAACTCTGAATTAAATCACCAATTACAATGCTTTCGTTTCTTGCTGGAATAATTATAGCAAACTTTTTATATTCTTTTTTCTCTATGTAATTATGGCTCTTTTTAAATGCAAATATTCCAATTATCACATAATATAACATATAACTTATTGATACAAAATTAATTATCAAAATTAGTATTCTAAAAAAATTCATAATATCGCCTCTTTAATAAAAATCTCAATTAACTGTTTTTATTATATAAAAACTTTATTAAGAAAAAATATATACTTTATTAAGATTTTATTAATGGAATTTATAGGCACTCAAAGATTGTCATTATTGATTGTTCACATAAAATATGTTATAATATTATTGTTACTCATAGAAATATGTTCTTTAGAAAGGATGATTATATGTATCCACAAATGCCTAAATTATTTCCAACCCTTGATTTTGATGGCTATCAATTAACCATGATTGATCGGCCAAGTTGCAATTACAATGTTTGGAAAAATGACGAAATCATTGCAAAAATATCAGTAGGCTTCGATTGCGTGCTCGTTAATACTGGAACTGAGCTTTTGTACATTCCATATGATATAAGTGTTCACGTTCTCGAATGTAACTCTGGTGTAATTCTCCCGATTGAGAAAATGGAAAAAATTATTTTGTGTGCTGCACTTTTTAATCATTAATCCATGGGGCTAAATTATAGTCACAAAAAACGTCGAGTGTAAAAACTCGACGTTTTTGGTTATTTATATTTTACATTTTATCTGGCATTTGAATTCCAAGTAAACTTGCACCTGTTTTTAAAACAGTTCCAACAGCTTTACTTAAATATACTCTAGCATTTTGAATCTCTTTATTATCATCAATAATTTTATTTTCATTATAAAAATTACTATAATTTTGACTTAATTCAATTAAATATCTTGCTAAAAGCGATGGTTCATTCTTTTCTACAACTGACATTAAAATATTTTCAAAATTATATAGAGTAGAAATTACTTTCAAACTTTCTTTATCTTGTAAAAGCTCAAATTTAACTTCATTTATATTTGGTATATATCCTGCTTTTTCTAAAACACTTTTCGTTCTAACATATACATATTGAATATATGGTCCTGTTTCTCCATTAAAGTTTAATACTGTATTCCAATCAAAAACTTGATCTTTAATAATTGTACTACATACATTATTAAAAATAACAGCTCCTATACCAATCTTTTTAGCTTCTTCTTCTCTATTTTCCATATTTGGATTTTTTTCATCTATTATTTTTTGAACTCTATCAATTGCCTCTTGTAATAATTCGTCTACTTTTATAACAGTTCCTTCACGTGTAGACATTTTTCCTGTTGTTAATCTTACCATTCCATAAGCAACATGTTCTAATCCATTTAAACACTTTTCTGGAATTTCTAAGCATTTAGCAACTTCAAAAATTTGTTTAAAATGAAGATTTTGTTCATAAGCAACAACATATAAACATTTATCAAAATCATATGTTCTTGTTCTATATAAAACCGCTGCTAAATCTCTTGTTGCATAGCTTGTAGATCCATTTGATTTTTTTATCATGCAAACTCCTAACCCTTTATCTTCTAAATTTACAATTTTAGCACCTTCAGATTCATTTAAACTATTATTTTTTTCTAAAATTTCTACAATCTCATCCATTTTGTCAGAATAAAAAGCTTCTCCATTAAATGAATCAAATGTTACACCTAATAAATCATATATTTTTTGAAATTCTTTTAAACTTAGACTTTTGAATTTATTCCATATTTCAACACAATATGGATCTCCTTCCTCAATTTTTTTAAAATTTTCTCTACATTGCTCTAAAACAGATTCATCTTCTTTACAAAGGTTATTTATTCTTACATATATATTCATACATTCATCTATTGGGTTAGATTCTAAATCATATTCTTCTCCCCATCTTTTATAACCTTCAATCATTTTTCCAAATTGTGTTCCATAATCTCCAAGATGATTTACACTAGTAGTATTGTACCCTAAATATTTGTATATTTTGTATAATGCAGAACCTATAACAGTATTTCTTAAATGTCCAATATGAAATGGTTTAGCAATATTAGGTGAAGAATAATCTATAACAATATTTTTACCATTTCCAGATTCATTTGAACCATATTTTTCTTGTTTTAAATCTATTTCTTCTAAAACATATTTGGCAAGTTCCAATTTATTTATATAGAAATTTAAGTATCCACCTGCTATATCTATTTTTTCAATATTACTATCAGTTTCAATTTTTTCTTTTAATTCTGTTGCAATAATAGGTGGAGCTTTTCTTAATGTTTTTGCAAGTTTAAAACAAGGAAATGCATAATCTCCCATTTCTTGATTTGGTGGTATTTCTATATAACTTTCTATTTCTTCAATATTTAATTCCACTACTTTTGCAATCTTCTCAGCTATTATCTTTTTAAAATTAACCATTTTTAACCCTCTTTACTATTTTTTTATTCTTATCATTTAGCATTTCTTTTATTTTTAGAATAGCTAGCATTCCACATACACCTGTGATAAAACCTAAAGAATCTAAATATACATCAAATATACTTCCGTGTCTTCCATCTACCATAAGTTGATGTATTTCATCCATACTTGCATACCAAATTCCTAAAGAAATTGATATAGTCATCATTTTTCTATCTGTCCATTTATATGTAGAAAATAACAATATAAATAACATTCCACCTAATCCATATTCACTAAAATGAGCCAATTTCCTAACATATGGTTCAACACAATCTATTATTTCTTCATTATTAGTAAAAAATTCTACAATTTTTCTACTAAGTCCAGAAGACTCTGTACCATTTTGCCCTGAAAGTCCAAATACTAATACAGCCCATATAATTATTAATACTAATAAAATTAATCTTTTTACTTTCATAATTAAAATTTTAATCCTTTTTTACACTTAATTTAATAATTAAATCCATATTATCATCTTCAGCTGATTTATTTCTTCTAATAGCTCCACACTTTTTACATTTGAAAATTATTATATATCCTTTTCGATTATTTATATCTAGTCCTATTGGTTCTAATGTTCCATGACATTCTTCAGCTCTATCACCAGGATTTATATCTACATGTTTAGAATGTAAGCAAACAGGGCAATGATTTCTACAAGAATATCCTAATTTTTTTACTTTACTTCCACAGTTTTCACAAACAAATTCTTCATCTATTACTGTAAAATTTGCCATTTAATTACTCCTCTTATTAATCTTCAAATATACTTCCACCAATAAATTCTCTTAATAAAGAATTATTTGGAACATTTTCTGATGGTACTGTTTCAAAATATTTTAATAAAGTTATTAGTCTTCTTGCCTCACTATATTCTCTAGAACTTTGAGGTATTTCTTCTAATAATGGCATTGCATATTCTTTTAATACTGCAAGCTCATAAACAATTGAAGAATTAAACATGCAATCTGCTTCTTCTTGATATGGGAATATATTTTTTTGTTCGCCTCTATTTACAGAATACCAAGTTTTTAATGTATGTTCTGCTGTATAATTTCTAAATTTATAGTCTCTTACAATTCTTCTTATTAATCTTGTATCTGTTGTTGAAATTCTATTATAATAATCTATATTTAAAACTGTTAAATCACTAATATAAACTTTAAATTTATTTTCTTTAGGAATTAAACTTGTTAGTTTATCATTCATACAGTGAATTCCTTCTATAATAAGTATTTCATCTTCTTTTAGTTTTAATGTGTTTCCTCTATACTCTTTTTTTCCAGTTGTAAAATTAAATGTAGGAAGTTTAACTTCTTTTCCTGCTAATAAGTCTACCAATTGGCTGTTAAACAATTTTAAATCTAATGCTTCAATACATTCAAAATCATAGTTTCCATGTTCATCTTTTGGAGTCTCATCCCTTTCTACAAAATAATTATCAACAGAAATTGTAACTGGTTTTATTCCATTTACTTTTAAACTCATTCCTAATTTACCAGCAAAAGTTGTTTTTCCTGATGATGAAGGTCCTGCTATTAGAACCATTCTAACATTTCCATGTTCTTTTATTTTGTTTGCAATTTCAGCAATTTTCTTTTCATGTAAAGCTTCAGAAAATAGAATTAATTCTTTTATTCCTTTTGGTTCTCTAACTTTTTTGTTTAATCTATGTACAGTATTTATTTTCATTAATCTATATATTTCATCATATTCATCCATTGCTGAAACTAATTTTAATGATTCTTTAGTTTCTTGAAGTTTATCTGGCTCAGTTACACTTGGATATTTTACTAAAAATCCATTTCTATATTTTACAAAATCAAAAACTTTAGCAAAACCAGTAGAAATTGGCATTGTACCATAAAAATAATTATAATAATCTTCACAATAATATAAAGATACTTTTTCTTTATCTATATCTGTTTGAAGCTTTCCTTTTAAAGTTGCCTCTTTTTTATAAAATTCTTCTGCTTCCTCTTGAGTCATTATTACTTTTGTTATTGGTAAATCCTTATTAATTATTTCTACCATTTTAGATTTTACTTTTGAAATCATTTCTTCTGTTACTTCAATGTTATCAACTGTTCCAAACATTGCATTTGACAATTGATAATTCACTGTTAAAAGTGCTTCTGGATAAACCTCTGAAAAAGCTTTACTCATAATGAATAGTAATCCTCTTATATATATAATTCTTCCATCTCTATCACTTCTATTTATAAATTCAATTTCTCCATCATTTTTTATTGGTAAATTTAATGATTCTATTGTATTATTAAGTCTTGCTGCAATAATATCTTTCACATCACTATTTTCTATTTGTTCTTTTAAAGCTTCTCTTATTGTAAGCCCTTCTTGTACTTCATATACTTTATTTTCGCAAGTTATTCTCATATATATTCCTCTTTTCTTTTTGTAATATTGTAATTTGTGTAATTAATTTAATACATAAAATATATTAAAACACCACCGATTATAGAAAGTAAAAAACCAAACATTTTTAATCCTAAAGTGGCTTCATTTTTATCTCCTAAACCAAAATATTTTTTTACTATTGGTCTCGCATCATATATAAATTTTACACCAATAGCTAGTGCTATTGTTCCTATTAATAGTAAAAATACTCTCAAAATTCAACATCCTCTTTTTCATAAATTTTAACGTATACATTTTATTATCTTTAATATAGTTTGTCAATTATAGTAAGGTGAAATTTATGTGAAATATCTTATATTTCAATTCTATCTTTAAACTTTTCATTAACTAATTTTTTTAATAATTTATTTTCTTCACTTTCTAATAATGGATCTTTATCTATTATTTCTATTGCAATTCCTTGAGCTTGTTTTAAAAGTGCTATATCCTCAAATAAATTAGCTATCTTAAACTCTGGAATTCCATGCTGTTTTGTACCAAAAAATTCACCTGAACCACGCAACTCTAAGTCTTTCTCAGAAATTATAAATCCATCATTTGTACTTGAAATTACTTTCATTCTTTCTCTTATAATTTGAGAATTTCCTTGATATTTTAGAATACAAAATGATTGATATTCTCCGACGTCCAACTCTTCCTCTTAATTGATGAAGTTGAGCTAAACCAAATCTTTCAGAATTTTCAATAATCATAATATTACTATTTGGAACATTTACACCAACCTCAATAACTGTTGTAGAAATTAAAATATCTATATTTCCATTTTTAAATTCTTCCATTATAGAATCTTTTTCTTTAGGTTTCATCTTTCCATGTAAATATTCTACTCTATAATTTGGAAAAATATTCTTTTTATAATTTTCATAAATTTCCATTACTGATTTAGCATCTATTTCTTCATTTTCTTCAACAAGTGGACATACTACATAACATTGTCTACCTTCATTAATATTTTTAGCAATAAAATTATTTACTCTTTGTTCCATTCCTTTTGTAACAGCATATGTTTCAATTTTTTTTCTGTTTGGAGGAAGTTCATCTATTATTGAAATATCTAAATCTCCATATAAAATTAATGCAAGAGTTCTTGGAATTGGTGTAGCTGTCATAACTAAAACATCTGGATTATTTCCTTTTTCTACAATTAAACTTCTTTGTCTAACTCCAAATCTATGTTGTTCATCAGTTACTACTAATCCAAGCTTATTAAATACAACATTCTCTTCTAAAATTGCATGTGTTCCAATTAAAATATCAATTTCGCCATTTTGTAACCTTTGTAATATATCTTCTTTTTTCTTTTTACTTATACCACTAATTAATAATTCACATCTTATTCCAGAATCTCTTAATATTTCATTAAATGACTCTAGATGTTGAGTTGCAAGTATAGCTGTTGGTGCCAATATAGTTGCCTGATATCCTGATTTTACTGCTTTATATGCTGAAATTAATGCAACTATTGTTTTACCAGAACCAACATCTCCTTGTAGTAATCTATTCATTGGTTTTGATGCTTCCATGTCTTTATCAATTTCTTCTAGAACTCTTAATTGTGCTTTTGTAAGTTTAAATGGCAATGAATTTATTACATCAGACATTTTAGCATCTTTACTAAATTCAATTCCAGGTTTATTTATTTCATATTTATTTTTTAATTTTAAAAGTGCAAGTTGCATCGAAAATAATTCTTCAAAAGCTAAAGTTTTTCTAGCTTTATTAAATTTTTCAAAATCTTCTGGAAAATGTATTTGATTTATTGCAGTATTATAATCATATAAATTATATTTTTTTAACAAATATTCTGGTAAAACTTCCTCTAAATTTCCATTTACATCTTGAAGTCCTGTTTCTATAACCTTTCTAATTGTATTTTGTGTTAAATTATAAGTTAAAGGATATATAGGAATAATTTTTCCTGTACTTTTTCCTGCACCTTCTTCTTCATATACAGGTGATTGCATTTCCACCTTTCCAGCAGTTTTTGAAACTTTTCCAAAAAAATTATATCTTACATTAGGTTTAAAAACATTTTTTAAATATGGTTGATTATACCAAGTAATTTGACAACTTCCTGTTTCATCTCTAACTATAAGCTTACAAAGCATAAGATTTTTTCGTATTCTTACTTCATTTACTCTTCCAATTGGAAATGCAGAAATAAGTGATTCTTCACCATTTCTAGTTTCTTCAATTGATACTGTTTTTCCTCTATCTTCATGTTCTCTTGGAAAATATGTAATTAAATCTTTTAATGTGTATATTCCTAATTTATTTAAAAGAGTAGCACGATTTGGTCCTACTCCTTTTATGTATTGAATATTTTTTTCTAAATCTACCATAAATCCTCTTTATAACTTCTATATTTTTTAGTTTTTATATTCTATCACACTAACACTTTTTTTTCAATATTTTACTGAACATTTATTCTCTTTTTCAATTTTATAATAAGATAAAAAAGTGGACTATTAAGTCCACTTTCTTTTTATTCTTGCTCAGGTTTTGAATCTTCTATATTTTCTTTAATCTCTTCTGATTCTTCTGATTCCATAGCTGGTTTTGTTTTTATTTTCTTTATTATTTTACTCTTTTTCACACTTCCTTTTGAATCTTTTGATTTATCTTGATTTTCTAATGTCTTATCCATAAAACTATCTGCTTTTTCCATTAAATCTGGAACATAATCAATCAGTCTCTCTATTGCTGAGTTATGTTCAATTGGCAATACTTTTATTGAATCTTTTTGCACAATTACAAAAGCTACTGGATTTATTGAAATTCCTGCTCCACTACCACCACCAAATGGTAATCTATATTGAACTTCTTCTTCTCTATCTTTTTTCTTATATTCATCAACTGTTTCTCCTTTAAATTCACTACCACCAGCTGCAAAACCAAGTGAAACTTTTGAAATTGGTATTATTACCATTCCATTGCTTGTTTCTATTGGTTCACCTATTATAGTATTAACATCAATCATATCTTTAATGCTATTCATAGCAGTCTCCATAAGACCTTCTATTGGATGCTCGCTCATAAATTTTCCTTCTTTCTTACTTAAAAATAATTTGTTGTTAGTATTTACAAAATAGGCTAAAGTTATACTAAATTATTATTTGAGTGAATATTGTTTTATAGATTATTAATATCAAATATATTATTCATATACAGTTCCTTGTTCAAGCAATTCTCATAGAAGTTCTAAATGAATTTTGTGGCACCCTTTCAAGAACAAGCTTGAACTATTTCCACAAAATTCCATTAAGAACTTCTAATTCCAATTACTTTCAAAAACGGAACTTCCATTCATAATATATTTGATATTAATAAAACTAAAAAAGAAAATAAAACTCACAAAATAATAATTTGAATAGTCTAAAATTTTAATTACTGCTTGCAGTAACTTTTATTATATACTAGATATATTTTGAATAATAATTTTCTGAATGGAAAGTTCGAATGTAAACAGAGTATTTTATTAGTAGAATATTTTTTAGAAAATAGGGAATCTCAAACTTGTTTTGAGGTCGCTGTTTTCTTAAAAATTTAATTCTACTTTAAAATATGTCGGATTACTAAGAACTTTGAATGAAAAAAATATATTATCAAAATATATAGTATATAATTAAAATTTTCTCACTCAAATAATAATTTTTCAAAATTCTGTAAATACTATCTTTAGAAATGGAGGGTTTTATGGACGATTTAACAATTTTAAATGAAATTCATAAAGGAGTTACAATGGGAATGTCATCACTTGAAGATGTTGCAAAAAAATCGAGTGATTCTAATTTTAAAGATGAACTTACTACTCAATTTACAACTTACCAGACAACATTAAATAAAGTGAATAATGAATTTGCAAATATTGGAGAAATCCCAGATGATGCACCTTTAAATGAAAAAGTAATGGGTTGGACTGGAATTCAAATGAACACAATATCTGATACATCTAATTCAAAATTATCTGAAATATTAATTCAAGGATATGATATGGGAGTTATAAAAGGTTTTAAACTTCTTAATCAAAATCCAAAAGCAAGTCAAAATGTAAAAAATATTTTAAATGGATTTATTCGACTTCAAGAAAATAATATTAATAGATTAAAAAAATTTTTATAGAAAAAAAGTAGCTACTTTTGTAGCTACTTTTTTTTATTTTCTTCTCCTTCTCTTTCGTTTTAATTTTATACGTTCTTTAGATCTTAATTCAATCATTACTATTCCCATTAAAATCACTCCACTTACTATAAATATTCTTATTCCATCTCCACCAGTTACAGGTAAGATAAGTGGATCATTAGGTATCAATATTTTTCCATCTTCTGTTATAACAGCTTCTATTGATTCTTTAATGCTTTTTATAGAAATAGTTCTATCATCATTTACAGTTATTTTCCATTGTCCATTTACATTTTCTCTTCCAGAAGGAGCTTTTGTTTCTACTAATCTATATTCCTCACCTACTAAAAGTCCATCAAATTTTACTATTCCATTTTCCTCTTTATTAAAAAAGTGTAGTTCACTTGTATCTTTTCCTACTAACTCAGAAAAACAAGTATTGGTTTCATTCACATCAATCAACATATTATCATGATCATGTGTTGTATTAGTACATGTTAATTTATATAATTCAAATTTTGCACCATTTATTCCTTCAGGATTATCCATTGTTTCTGATTTTACTTTTTGAAAAATAAAATCAACAACTTTGGCTAATCCTAAATCGCATGAACGCTTGATATAATAACTACTTGTTATATTATCTGATTTTATAAGAACATCTTTTATAAATGCATATTCTAAATAACCATCTTTATCTTCAATTGGAATAGCATCTGAATCTATTGTATCGTCATTTCCCATATTAGTTTTTGTTGCTTTATAAGTTTTAAAGTCTACTTTCCCATCTGTTCCTTCAAATTTAATTCCGAATGTCCCTTCAGTAATATTATAAAATCTGTAATAACCTATATCTTCATCTCTTATAGAATCACTTTCTAAAGATGGATAATTATTTTTATATTTTTTTATCTCTCCTGTTACTGTATTTATCTGATTTCCAGTAGTTACTGTTGCAGGAACTTCTTTTCCATCTATATTCATCATATAAGGTTCATAGTCATCTATATTATCAGGATTACCATCATTTTTCAATTTCATAAGAGTTACTGTTACATCTGATACTTTTTCTTTTTCTGTAAGTCCTCTTATTCCATTCATATTAGTATCAATCCATACTTGTCCTTCTAATGCACGGCTTATTATACCAGTATGCGTATTAACTTCTTGTTCTCCCTGGCTTAAACTATTTGAAATATAGTCACCTGCTTTACTGCCTGGAAATACCATTGTTATGTGCATTTTAAATGTCATTCTTTCTGGTACTTTTCCAACTGCAACAATTAATACTGGAGAAAACTTTTCATTTGGGATTATTAATTTGTTTGTACTATCAACTTCTAATTTATTCCAAATTTTTTCATTATTACTATTCACTTTGTTTTGAAAATCTTCATATAATAAATCTTTACTTCTAAGCTTTTGATATGACTTCTCTGTTGTATAATAAAATGTAAGATTCCTAATTACTGTTTCTGTATTTTCTTCCTTTTCTGAACCAACTTTAATTTCTTTTACAATCATATCTCCTTCAAATTTTGATTTACTATCTTCTCCAGAATATGGTAGCCCTTCTACTAATGTTACATTTTCTGCTGAAGTACCACTATTAACATATGAAATCGTAAATCCCATGTCCTTACCTGGTTCTACGTTCTTAGAATCAGAAACTTTTGAAAGTGCAATTAAATTATTTTTTTGAATTGTTATTGTAGTAGAAGCTTTATTGCCATATGACTCTAAAAAATCTCTTCTACAATCTTCTGTACTTGATATTGTTACTGTATTTTTTAATATATCATTATTTTTTACATCTAATTCATTATTACTTAAGTCTCCAATTAAACAAGAATAATAAATTTTAGGTAATTCCACAATAGAATTCATATAAAACTTTGCATCAAAATTCCATGTTAATGTTGTTGTACCATCTTCATTCTTAACAAGAGTTGGTACTATCATTTTTCCATCTTTAATAGTTCCCTGATCACCTTTATTTTCAATATAAGTTCCACCTAAAAATGAAGAATTTCCAATATAAGTTAAATCTTTTGGTAAAATAGCTTGTACTGTAATAACTGTACTAAGTTCTTCTGTTCCAGCAACTGTAACATTACTAACAATTTTAGGGTGCAGTTCAAAATCTACTATACGTTCACTTTGATCTAAATCATATACTTTTTTGCTTTCACTTGAATTATTTAATGTCTGTGCTGTATTTACTTCTATTGCAGTTTTATATTCTGTTATATAACAAGAATCTCCATTATGCCTTCCTGTATATGGTTCTGAAACACTTCCATCTTCATTGTATATAGTCTTTTGATAATTCCTATAATTCTCAACAGTATCAGCATTAGCAACAACATCAGGATACACTGGATAGTCAGAATATTTTAATGGATTATCATTTGTATTTTCTCGAGATGGAATAACATCACCCGTATGTTTAATATAATCTGAATCTTGAAGTTGACTAGTTGGTTTTCCTAAATGTTTTGCTATCGCTTCACTAACACTTCCTTTATTCCAAGCATAATAGTTTTGTGTTGTCATATAAACATAATTTGGTTTACATGTTTGTTTTACTTTTCCAAAGGCATATACATGATGGTGAATCATTGTATCTGTTGCAAGTCCTCTATATTCTACTAAAACACCCACACAAGTATAACCTTCACGCTTTAATTGACCAATATCAGAGAAAAAGATTAAATCATATGGTGTTGCATTTATCATTTCTCTATCATATTCTGGTCCATCTGGCTCTTGTCCATAATGTTCCCAACCTTTTTTATCTCTTTTGGCAGCATACAATATTTTATATTTAAATGTTTGAGCCCAATCTGTTGCCCATGCATATTCTAAATCAATACATGTATCATCAAATTTTACTAACATATCATATGCTGCACCAGCGTTTAAGTCTTCTGCATTATCATGTCCTAATTGAATTTCAACTTCTATCTCTTGACCAACTGTTGCATAATCTCTTCCATTTTCAAAACATCCTTCTGTTAATGGTGCATCCCATTCGCCACCTGGTTTATGATACCAAATTAATTGGTGAACTTCACCATTCTTAGTAAGCTGAACTGACTGCGATGTTTTATCATCAGCTATATAAAATTGTTTTCCAGAATTTTGACCAGAAATACTTTCCATATTAAGATTATGATTTTTTAATTCTAATGTATTTTGAAAAGATCCATCTGGTAAATTTAATTGATCTAATATATACTCTCCTGTATCTTTATTATAAAATGGCTGTACAAACCATATTTCACCTGCTGAAATACAAGCTTTTTGAACTCTTTCATAATTTGGCCTACTATCAGAAGGATTATAATAAATATATGAAGTACTACCAGTTCCACCCGATCCAGAATTAGCATAAGGAAATGAATCTATATTTACTTCATAATCAGAAATTGTTACATGTATCTCGTTACCATTATACTGATATTGCCATTTTCCACCATTATAACATGAAGCATATTCAGCACCTGCTCCTGCAGCCATAGTATTATATGGAGCCGCATCTGCAGCTTCATCATTTTGTGCTATAATTTCTCTACCATCACTATTAGTTTTATTCCATGTTTTCTTATTTTCATCAAGACTCCATAAATACATTGGAAAATTTGATGTTATAGCTTCATCTCCATTAAACATATTAGAAAAATTCAAATCAAACTCAATATTTCCTTTTGGCATTTCAATACCTTTTAATCCATGTTGCTCAGTTTTACCATAAAGTTGAATTGTAATACCAAATCCAAATAAACGTCCATTTACTTTTCCAAGTCCTTTATTTGGTGCAAGTTCATTTCCTGTATTAAAATCAAAGGTACCAACTTTTTGAGTTTTCATATCACTACCATTTACTATTTGTACATTATATCTTGGAGCTGCTGAAACTCTTACACTTACTGGCTTTATTGTTTTATATTCTTGAATTGGTTTTCCATCTTTTCCAATATGTTTATTACATGTATTTCCGCTTCCAGTAATTAAACTTTCATCATTTTTCCATTTTTCTACTGCAGTTGAAAAACTTGTACCATCATGTAAATTAAATACATCATTTCCTTCTAACCAGAATGTAAATTCTGGTGATACATTATCACCATTTTTCATTTTTAAAACTCTAATTACAATATTAAGAGTTCTAAATGAATTTCCAATAGAAATATTATTGCCATCACTTGGCGTACTTAAAAATACACCTTTTAATACTTGAACTGTTTTACCATCTTTTTGCATTGTTATAATTTTATATTCGTCATCACCTTTACTTGTTAACCATCCCATACTTTCAATATCAAATTCTGCCTCTTCTTTGCTATATGGTAAAATCAATTCAAAATAAACTTTTCCATTTCTAAATCCTGCAACAGATGCAGTATCTTGTATTACAGTTGAAAAACCAATTGTATATGATATTGTATCAAATGTTCTAACTACATTATTATTAGGTGTATTATCATCTCCTGACTTTAAAGTAACATTCCAATTTTCCCCATATTCTTCAGTATCAAATGGTCCAGTTCCTGTAATCATTTGAGTTCCAGATTCTGTTTTACTATTTTTTTCCATTTCAGCATTATCTATATATGCATCATCATTTAAAAGCATTTCTTCAATAGAAGCATTTGCTTTAACTTGAGTTGCTTGATGCTTTATGTCTAATTGCTGTTTATCTACTACATTATTATCTACAACTGTTGTATTTAAAGTTGTAGTATTTAAAATTGTGTTTGTATTAGCTGTATTTGTATTATTTGTATTAGTTGTATTATTAGAAACAATGTTTTCTACAATATTTGTATTTTGATTTGATGTATTACTTTCTAATATAGTATTATTAATATTTTTTTCGTCAACAGTATTATCAGGATAAACACTATTTGATTCATCTGTATAAGTTACTGATAAATGTTCGTTTCCATTTCCCTTTATTGCATTTCTGATTGTTCTTTCAATCAAAAGAAAGCACTCACATGATATGACTGCTGCAAAAATTATTATTATTATTATTATAAGTTTCCATAAATAAATTCCTGCTTTTTTCTTCTTTTTCATACAATTATTATCTCCACTTTTTCACAAATAATTATATATTTATATATAATTATGAATAAGTAGTTTTTATACTCATTTTTAAGATTGTTTTATATCATTTTAGTAACAAAATATTAAAAAATAGAGATGTGCCCTATTTTAGGCTCATCCCTATTTTCTGATAGTTATTTAGATAACATAATCAAATTGGCTTGTGTGCAATCTTTTCCTATAAAACATACCATTTTTTCTTTTTGTGGATTAAGAATAATTGATATAAAATCACCAAACTGATTTACAAAATCTGTGTGATTTTTTGTATCATATATGCTAAATCTCAGATCAGTTCTATCTGGATGGCTATGTACAAATCCTAAAAATTTCACTTCTCCATATGAATCCTGATAAATCTCATCTGATTTAGAAATATTTTCATTTATAATTGCAACTTCATCCATAATCTGATTTAAACAAAAATCATCCATTGTTGCCATATTACCAGATCTATTATATAAAATAGCTGGTATAACATATTTTACTAAGGATATGTTACCAAAACTATTTCCAACAATAGCCATTTGCTGTTCATACAAATTAATTGGATGTAATTCACCAAAATGAAATAATCCATATAAGTCTTTGGTTGCTTGTGGTGTAAATATTACTGTTTTGGATGCTTCGAACTTTGAAGGTTTAACTGTAAATGATTTCATCTTCCCATTTTTTTCAACTAATACAGAAATAATATCCTGATATAAAACATCATTTCTTTTAATAATATTTCTTTTTTTCTCAAAAAACTTTTGATAACAAAACTTTGGTGTATTAGTTTCAAAATCAAATGTATGGAAACTGTCTCCCTTACAATATTTCCAGTATTCGCATTTTTCACATTGCTTTGATTTTGTTCTCTCTGGATTTCTGTAAAACCTAAATTTATTTTCCCAAATTTCACAAAAATTATCCTTCAGAACATTTCCTTGTATTAATTCACTTATTCTTGGAATATTAGGACATCCAAAAATATCTCCATTTGAAAGAACAGATGCTACATGAATTCCTGTATAACAAGTAAACCTTTTGCCAGTTGGATCTAAAGTATTTTCTCTATTTCCAAAATAATGAGAACAACTCCAAACTACTGGTAAACTATCTTTTATATGCTTTTTCATAAAATCAAAAAGATACAAATAATCTTCCTGACTAAGCATTAAATCTGCATTATCTTCTGCTCTTCCGATTGGATCAATTCCACTAATCCTAAGAGAATCAATTTCCAACATACTAAGCAAACGATAAACTTCAGGCAATTCGAAAATGTTTTTCTTAGTTGCTATGAAAGTAACTTGTATATGTTCAACAAAATTTTCCTCTTTCATTTTTTTAATTCCAGAAATAATTTTGTCAAATGAACCTTTTACATGTCTAAATTCCTCATGCGTCTCTCTCATTCCATCAAGACTCACTGAAATTGTTGACATATTTGTTTCTTTCATTTTCTTAATAACATTATCTGTTATTAACATTCCATTAGTTACTAATCCCCATTTGAATCCAAGTCTATCTGCATATCCTGTAATATCAAATAGATCTTTTCTCATAAGGGGTTCTCCGCCAGTTATGTTTAACATAATAGATTGTGTACCATATCTCTTTGCAACATCCTCAAGAACTTTTTTGAAAACCTCAGCAGATAATTCATCCTTATGACTATCCATGCACCTGCTACCACAATGGTCGCAGAGTGCATTACACTGGCTAGTCACTTCAAAAAAGAGAGTGTGCAATGGATATTTACCATTTAAGTAATTTTCCATATGCTCTCCTTTCAAACTATTCAATAATACCTTTGGTTACATTGCTATCATCATCTGAATATTTTTCAGCCTGATTCATAGCCTCTTCAACACTATGTGCCATTGGACAACCATACAAGCATCTCATAGATCCTCTGTTTCTGTAAATAACCTCTTTTTTCGGCTGAGGTTCTATACCTGGCTTAATAATAATAAGGCTATTTTCTGTAACACCAAGTTCCTCAAGAGTGCGATACTTATCCAAACAGATTTCTGTAAGCTCTGATTTATCGTCAGATTCTAAATATACCTGAGTTGTAAAATAAGCCTGACGATACGCTGAAATATATCCCAGATCTCTAAGCAAAGCCTTGAGTTCCACCTCATTGATATTCATTGGAATTCCTACCTGACTATACTGTCTCCGATCATAAGATACATATACATTAACAACTTTTCTTTCTTCCATAGTTTTAATCTCCTTCCGCAATGAATAAAGTTGACTTAATTGTTACTAAATTTCTATCCTCCTATACATATTTTAAGCTTTCTAAATAAAAAAAACTTATATTATAAAACTGCCACAGACAAATTTTTATAGGATGTATTATAACATGATACTATATCAAAGTCAAAAACTTCAATTTTAGTATACAAAAAAATTGTGAGATTTAGAAAAATATATCTAACCTCACAACTTTTTAAACATATAATTTAGCTAATATCCTCTATTACCTATTTTCTTAATTCTGCTTTAAAGTTTTTCTCTAAAGCTTCAATTACTTTTTCAACTATTGGATTTATTTCTTCATCTGTTAATGTTTTACTGTTTGAACCAAATGTTAATGAATATGCAACACTTTTCTTATTTCCTAAAATTGGATTAGTATAAACATCAAATAACTTTGAACTTACAAGTAAGCTTCCTGCTGATTTTTTTATTACTTTAGATATTTCATCTGATGTAATATCTTTATCAAGAATTACTGCTATATCTTTGTTTACTGTTGGATAAATTGAAATATCTTTAAATTTCATTTTTCCAACTTTTTTAGCTAATAATTTATCTAAGTTAATTTCTAAAGCAAATACTGGTTCTTTTGATATTTCTGGATGAATTCTTCCTACAACACCTATAACTTCGCCATTTACATTTATTTCAGCCACTTGACCTGGATGAAATTCTTTTAAACTTTCTTTTGGAAGTACAAAACTATATCTATTTCCATATCCTAAATAATCTAGCACTTCTTCTGCAATGCCCTTAATTATATAGAAATCAACATTTTTCTTATTATCAATTCCTAAATAATATTCTCCTGTCATTAATGCACATAATTTTTTATCTTCACCATATTGTTCTTCTTTTTTCCAGAAACCTTTTCCTATTTCAAATAAACATACATCTTTAATATAACGAGCTTTATTGTATTCATAAATTTTATATAATGAAGGAATTAAACTATATCTTAAAGTATTTCTTTCTTCTGTCATTGGATCTAATAATTTTAATTCTTGAAATTTGTCATTTGTATATTGATGAACGTTTTTATCATTTATTAATATATAAGATAATGTTTCATTTAATCCTAAAGAAACCATTTTGTTTCTAATTTCTCTATCTGTTTTATCTACATATCCAAGTTTAATTGGTGATACTGGCAATTTTCCTTCTATATTATCAACACCATAAATTCTTCCAACCTCTTCAATTAAATCTTCCTTAATTGAAATATCTATTCTTCTTGTTGGTACAGATACTGTTATAACATCTCCATCTAATGAAGATACAAAATTTAATCTTCTAAAAACATCAACTGCATCAGAAGCTGTTAAATTAGTTCCAAGTAAACTATTTATGTCTTTTGCTGTTATATCTATTTTCTTTTCTGTTTTGTCTGTTTTGTCATATATTACTGTTCCTGTTTGTATTGTTGCATTTGCATATTCTTCCAATAGTTTCACAGCTCTTTCCATTGCCATGTAAGTTCTATTTGGATCTAACCCTTTTTCAAAACGATTACTTGCTTCGCTTCTAACTATTTTCTTTGAGGTTTTTCTAACACTTACAGAATCAAATATAGCAGATTCTATTAATACATTTTTTGTATTTTCTTCTATTTCTGTATCTAATCCTCCCATAACTCCTGCTAAACCTATTGCTCTTGTTCCATCAGAAATTACTATATCTGTATCTTCTAAATTTCTCTCAATTCCATCTAAAGTTGTTAGTTTTTCGCCTTCAGTTGCCATTCTTGTTTCAATAACATTTCCTAATCTATCAGCATCATAAAAATGTAATGGTTGACCACATTCTAACATTACATAGTTACTAATATCTACAACATTATTAATAGGTCTTATTCCAGATGCTATTAATCTATTTTTTATAAAATCAGGACTTTCTTTAATTGTTACATTTAATGCTTTTCTAGCTAAGAATAAACTACAATTTTCTGTATTTACTTTTACATTAAATGATTTATTTAGATCTTCACCTAATTCATTATGAGCTAAATCTATTTCTTTTACTGGTTTATCATAAATTGCAGCAACTTCATAAGCCATACCTAAAATACTTAATAAATCTCCTCTATTTGCTGTTAGTTCAAAATCTACAATTTCATCATCTAATTTTAAATATTCTATTGGATTTTTTCCAACTGGACTATCATCTGGCAATATATGAATTCCATTTTTATCTTCTTCTGATAAGAATTTTTTATCAATTCCTATTTCATATAAAGCACAAACCATTCCATTTGATTCTTCGCCTCTAATAATACCAGATTTAATAGTTACATCTCCTGGAAGCTCAGCACCTGGAAGAGCAACTATAACTTTAATTCCAGCTCTTACATTTGGGGCACCACATACAATTTTTGCAACTTCTGTTCCAATATCAACTTTTAGGCAATGTAAATGATCTGAATCTGGATGATCTATACATTCTAAAACATTACCAATAACAAGTTTTGTTGCTGGAACTAATTTCTCTGCTGAATCATATTCATTACCAACTCTAGTCATATCTTCTGCTAAAGTTTTTATATC
>CAORJJ010000017.1:25791-30308 GCA_948517135.1 uncultured Clostridia bacterium
ATCTATATTTTCATTTATATCTACATAATCTTTTAAGAAATTTTTACTTAATATCATTTTAATTTTCATCCTTTCTATCAAATTGACTTAAAAATCTGACGTCATTTGTATATAAATATCTCATATCAGTAATTCCATATTTAAACATTGCAAGTCTATCTATTCCTGTTCCAAATGCAAATCCTGAATATTTTTCTGGATCATATCCATTCATTTCTAAAACTCTTGGATGAACCATTCCTGAACCTAAAAGTTCTATCCACCCTGTTTTCTTACAAAGTGGGCAACCCTTTCCACCACATTTAAAACATGTAACATCTACTTCATAAGATGGTTCTGTAAATGGGAAATAACTTGGTCTAAATCTTAACTGAGTATTTGAACCTAACATTTTTCTCATAAATACTTCTAAAGTTCCTTTTAAATCTGCAAGTGATGTATTTTTCTCTTTGTAGTCTATAACTAAACCTTCAACTTGATTGAATTGATGAGAGTGTGTTGCATCATCTTCTCTTCTATATGTTTTTCCAGTACAAATCATTCTGATTGGTGATTTGTCTCCATTTGCAATCATAGTTCTTGCTTGAACAGCTGATGTTTGGGTTCTTAACAAATATTCTTCTGTTATATAAAAACTATCTTGCATATCTCTTGCTGGATGACCTTGTGGAAGATTTAATCTTTCAAAACAGAATTCATCTGTTTCAAGTTCTGGACCTTCTACTACATCATATCCCATTGAAACAAATATATCTTGTATTTCTTCAATAACTCTGTTTATTGGATGTTTGCTACCTCTTGTAATTTTTGTACTTGGTGCTGTTATATCTATTTTTTCTTTTTCTAACTTTTGAGCCATTGCTTTTTCTTTCAAAATTTGTTCTGCATTTTGAATTTTTTGCTCAATTTCAGTTCTTGCTTCATTTACTAAACTACCAAATTTAGGTCTTTCTTCTTGTGATAAGTTTCCCAATCCTTTTAAAAGATTTGATAATTCGCTTTTTTTCCCTAATAGTTTTACTTTTAAATCTTGTAATTCTTGCAAATTTTGAATTTCCTCTATTTTTTCTTTTGCTACTTTGCGAATCTCTTCGATTTTTTCTTTCATATCTATCCTCCTATTTTAATTAAGTATTGTGTGAACAACACTATTGAATCACAATTATTTCGTAACTAGCAAAAAAAGCACCCTATACAATATAGGACGCTTTACCGTGTTACCACCTAATTTTATTAATTCAAATTCTTCTTAAAATTTAAAAATTAACCTCAATTTTAGTTATAACGTAACAAACGCTTACAGCTACTCTTCTTTCACTATAAGACCTCAAAAGTGAAATTTCAGTAAATTATATATAAACAAACTCTCAGCGTAACATTTGTTCTCTCTTTAATATATTTAAACAATTTACTTACTTTGCTTTTTATTAGCGGTTTAAATATTATGTTAATACTATAACACACTTTAAAATAAATTTCAAGTATTTTTATCTTCCATCATCATCATTGATTTTTTCTGGTTTTTTATTTGGAATATTCAACTCATTTAATATTTCATCAGCAGCTAACATTCTATTTTTTTCTTCATCAACAACATACTCTATTTCTTTTAAAGCTTTACCATATTGTGGATTAGATTTCCAACCAGCTTCAAATGCATCATTTACTTTATCTGCAAAACTCATTATAACATCCCTTCTAACCAATCATATTAGACAATTCATTACTTCTAAAACTTTCTATTCTAAGATTTAGTGGATCAAGAATTGTAGCTTCAACCATTCTTGCAGTATTAAATCTACAAATAAAAAATTTAGTAATTTTTTTAAATACTTTTGGTTTTCTAATATTTTTAGCAATAGATTTTCCACCTATTTCCATAGCTTCATATATTGCTCTTTTCTTTTGTTCATTTAATCTTTCAATTTCAGAATTTATTAAAGAAATCTCTTTTTCTATTTTAAAAATCGACTCCTGATTTTCTTTTTTATTATTTTCAGCAATAATTAAGCTCACTGAATTTTTTGCTTCAACTTCATCTACAACATCTTGAGCATCTATTGCTTTAAAAATCAAATTGGTATCTACTGGTACACTTTCTTCTTTTTTAGCTTTTATTTTATCTAAAAAATACTTTACTTTATTTTTTACTGTATTTTGTACTTCATCATTTTCTTTTTGATTTATTCTTCTATTTATTTTTCTATATAAATATTCTTCATTCAAAAGTGAACCAACAAATGATGCTTCCAATTCAACTTTTCTTAATATTAATTGTTCAATTTTTTGATCATAAAAGTTACCTAATTCTATTAAAGTATCTTTATAAGTTGCTAATATTTCAGAAACTTTATTTTTTATTTCTTCATAATCTTTTGAAGTTTCTTTAAATTTAGGATTAACTTCATATATTCCTACTTTTACAGCATTCATTTGTGCATTTACTTTTTCATTTATTGTATCAAATGATACTTTACTTATATAAGCTCTACAAACGAAAGCATCTGCTTTAACTCTATCTTCAGATTCATCATATAATTTTTTTAAACTTTCACAAATTTTTATTTCATCCAAGGTAGTGCACACTCCTTTATTTATTATTCTTTAGAATCTCTTTAACACTATTAAAACTTTCTTTTTTATCAGATTCAATTTCTCTTAATAACCATTTTAATTCATCTACATTCATATAGTCTAAATTATAAATTCTATTATTATAAGCAATAGTTCCTAATTTCATAGGCACTCCTCCTAAACTCATCTATAATATTTATATATATAACCTTTAAATATGTCAATATCTTTTTAATATTCAATTGAATTTGTTGCACCACCATTTGTTTTAACTCTATACATTTTATACATTTGATTATTATTATCACTCTTATCTAAATAATATAAAATTCCATTTGCTATATTAATTTTTGTTCTTTCTGCTTGAATTTTAACAATAGCAATAGACTTTTTACCTTTTAAATCACATCTACAAATTTGTTTATTAGTTGCATCATAATAGTAAATTTTATTGTTTGTAACATTATATGTTTCATTATTAACAAAATTTGTAACTGTTTGTTTTGATTTTCCATTATTTTTGATTTTGCATAAAGCACCTTCTGAATTATCATAAAAATATATCCAGTTTTTTAAAACTTGAAAATTTCTTATATTATATTCTTTAGAAATTTCTTTGTTATTAGTTCCTTCTGTACTAATAGAATATAAATATCCATTATTATTTGTATAATATACTTTTCCTTTTGATACAACAAAGTCATTAATTCCACTTTCAACTAAAGTTGTTTCTGTTAAATCTTCTAAAGATAATTTAACAATTCTCATTTTTTCTTTATTTGTTATATAAAATACATTATTGTCATCAATATAAAATTTGCTCATTGGAGTTGATAAAGTTGCAATTTTTTCTTTATCTTCACCATCTGTATTAACTTTTTTTAAATCTATTGTGTTGTTTTCTGAAATTGTTAAATAATATAATGTATTTTTTACTAAAGTGATTGAATAAGCAGTTTCATCTGTAAGTTTTGTTTCTTTTTTCCCTTTTACTTTAAATATTCCTGATTCATATTTATTATAATAAACAGTATTTCCATCTGCAATTGCTAAACCTGCATTATTATTTGAATAATTCCCAAAAGGTTTCTCTGGTGAAAATACTCTTAATATTAAATTTAAAATTCCTATAAGAAGAATTATTGCTACTGCTAACATTGCAATAACTATTGATAAGCGTTTTTTATTTACTTTAATTTTACTATTTTTTTTAGCTTTCATAATATTTCTCCAATTAATTATTTGTTATATTAAATTCAGAATCTACTTTAAATGTATATATATCTATTGCTATAATAGCACTATTTTCTGTTATTGCTGATGATACTTCATATCCATCTATTTGCAAATTTTCCAAATTTCTTATTGTAAATTCTTGTTCAGTTTCTTGTGCCTGATTTCTCATACTTGATATTTTTTCTTCTAAAATTTTTTGAGCTTCACTTCTAGTAATATTATTTAAAATTTTATCTATATCCGGCCTTTTTCCTGTATTTATATCAATAAAATTAAGTTTATCATTCTTTTGTAATTTAACAAGATCAATTTTTTCTTTTATAGCTTGCATTGTTAAATCATAATCTTCTCCGAGATAACTTATCTAAAAATAAACAATTTTCATCTGTTAAACTTTGAATTTCTATTCCTTCTTGTTTAAATTTTATATTTGTATCTGCACTAAATTTACTTTCGTTTTCTTTAGTAGAAAATGTTATTATAAAATTATTTTTCACAGAATTAGAATTAATAGAGCCTTCAAAATCCGATTTTATATTAATTTTTTGATTTATTTTTTCATTTTCAATAAAATTTACTTCATTATTAATATTATTTACTTCTTCATGTACACTGTAATTATCAATTGTATTATTAACTGCCCAAGCTGTTGAAGCAAAGTTACCAATTACAATTATAAGTAAAATTACTAATGAAATAATTTTTAA
>CAORJJ010000018.1 GCA_948517135.1 uncultured Clostridia bacterium
TTTCATTTATTTCGTCCGTACTATCATTTGCAATATCTGACTTTATATTATCTACAAGAACTCCAACCTTTTCTAATTCATCATGTTCCATATAAAATGCTAATTTATCTTCTTCTTTTTTCCAAGAAGAACATAAATTTTTAATTTTTTCTTCAGCAACTCCACTTTCTAAAGCAGATTCAAGATCTTCTATTGTAGAATTTATATCAGTAATTGATTTATTCGTTATATTATCTGTTATAATTTCAATTAAAATTACAAATACTATTATGAAAAATAATATCACATACTCTTTTAAAAATCTCATACTTTACCTCTTATTTTTCTTTGACAATAAAATGTTCCATCTCCATTTAAAACAAATATTAATGCTTCAGTTGGAACCATATTAAACTTAGAAATTTCTTTTTCTAACCATGCTTGATCTTTTTCAATTTTCTTTAAATTATCATTCATTATTCTTCCATCTAAAACCAAATCATATGAAATTTTAGTCTTGTCTACTTGTATATTAAGATCTTCGCAAGTTGCTGGAGATTTTTCTGCTTTTAAAATTACACTAATTTGCCCTGAAGTTTCAAGTATAGCATATTCCACATCTGAAATATTATTAACATCATTAACACGTAACCTTTCTTGAAGCTCATTTATTGTAAAGTTTTCTTTTATTAATGCTCTTTCATCTATTCTCCCTTTGTCAATTAATATACGAGGCTTTCCACATATAATTTCTCTCATTCTTATACTTTTTATATTAATTACAGAAATTGCTATATGCATAAAAAGCATTCCAAGTATTGGTATAATTCCATATAAAATTGGTATTCCAATTTCTGTCATTGGAGTAGATGCTAAATCTGCAATCATAATTGAAATAACCAATTCAAAAGGTTGCATTTGACCAATCTCTCTTTTCCCCATAAGTCTCATTACAAACAAAACTAAAACATATATAATTATTGTTCTTACAAATATCAGTATCATTTTATCCTCTATATACAAATTTTATATGAATATTTTTCGCAAAATTTATCAAAATATACTTATATATTTGATTATTTTTTTTCAAATATAATTTTAAAAAAAGGATTTTAGTTTTACTTTTAAACTAAATAAATACTTTAGAAAGGATTAAAAATGGAAAGCAATAATTCAAACACTAAAACATCTAGTTCTTTAGGTTCTTTTGGTCAAGTAGTTGGAAGATTTATAGTTGCTGCTATTATTTTAGGAATCACTGCATTTTTTACACCTGGTTTTTCTATAAATAATATTTGGACATTAGCTTTATCTGCAATTGTTTTAACAGTTATGGATTATCTTATTATAAAATTTACTGGATTACATGCAATGGCTTTTGGTAAAGGATTTGTAGGATTCGTACTTGCAGTAATAACTTTATATGCAACTCAATTTTTTGTTGCAGGATATTCAATTTCTTGGATGGCTGCAATAATCGGTGCACTAATTTATGGTGTTATCGATTATATAATGCCTGGAGAACAAGGTATGTAAGGATTTTAAGGAATAGATTTATATCTATTCCTTAATTTTTTTATTTTTTTTAAATTTTTTGTCACTTTTTGTCGTCCTAAATTGTTTTATTAATGTAAGGAGAAATAATTATGATAAATTTATTAATTTTAAGCAACAGTTTAGAGACTGTACAAAAAATCACAAATAAAATTGTGTCCAATTTGGAAAGTGTTAGAATTGTAGGAATTGTAAACACTATATCCGACATGAGAAACATTATAATGGAACATAATCCAGATCTTATAATAACAACCAATAATCGTATCTTTGATTTATTAAAAGAATACTTCGCATTCTTTTATCCAGGAGTTATTTTAATTTCAAATGTTAATACTGACATGGAAGAAGAAAAAGAAGGTCTAAAATATGATAATTCTCTTATTATAGATTATCACAACAATTTTAAAAATATTTTAGAACAAACAAAATCGTTTATAAAAGATAATCTAACAATTTCAAAAAAATCAAAAGCTATAAAAACTTTATCTTATATTGGTTTTGATTTTAAATGGTCTGGTACAAACTATTTATTAGATTGTATTCTATATGTAAATTCATATAAAGGTTCTTGCTCTTATGATACTTTATATTATGATGTTTATCCACTTATTGCAAAAATGAATAATACTACAACAAATGTTGTAAAATGGGGAATCGAAAGAGCAATAAAATATGTTTACTCCACAAATGGCCCTGATACATATGAAAAAATTTTTAAATATACAGGTGTAGAATATCCAAATAAAATTACTGCAAAATTTATAATAACATTTATATCTAATAAATTAGCTCCCTGAAATTTAGAGACTTCCAAAAATTTCACTTTTTTAATAAAAAAAGAAAATCATAAAATTATATTTTATGATTTTCTTTTAGTGAAATTTAAAACTTCATTTTAATTCAAATTATCTCTACATCTCTCACATAATGTTGGATATTCTGAGTTTTCTCCAACTGTATCTGAATACATCCAGCATCTTTCGCATTTTTCA
The DNA here is from genome assembly GCA_948517135.1 of uncultured Clostridia bacterium. Classification (GTDB taxonomy): domain Bacteria; phylum Bacillota; class Clostridia; order TANB77; family CAG-508; genus Scatovivens. Next base: position 2,529 of record CAORJJ010000018.1, read on the forward strand.
CCTTTTGCTTTTTCTACTTTAACACCTATTGCAACTTCAGTATCTTCATTTCTTCTATTTTCACGGATTTCAACATCAGATACAATAAGTATTTCTTTTAAAAGTTCTTCTTTCCCTTTTATAAATATATATTCATCACCTTCTGCAAATAAAGTAATTTTTGCTTCTAATGAAAGTCCTATATCTTTATTAGCTCTTGCAATTTCTAGTTTCTTAGCAACTTCTTCTTTTATTTTTATTAGTTTTGACCATCTTAAAGCTAATTCTTCATTTTCATATTTAGCATTTACTTTTGGATAATTTGTAAGCATTACACTCTCAAAAACTTCTCCTTCTTTATGAGGCATATAACTCCAAATTTCTTCTGCTGTAAAACAAGTCATTGGAGCAAGTATTCTTACTAAACAATAAAGTATTTCATACATTGTTGTTTGTGCTGCTCTTCTTTCAACTGAATTTGGTTTTAATGTATATAATCTATCTTTTATTATATCTAAATAGAATTGGCTCATATCTGTAACACAGAATTGATTTATAGCATGATATGCATCATGAAAATCATAATTATCATAAGCTTTTGTACAATCTTTTATCAATTTATTCAATCTTGTTAAAGCCCATTTATCTATTTCTTTTAGATCTTCATAAGCTACTGGAGAATTTACATCGTAGTCTGAAATATTTCCAAGTATATATCTTGCTGTATTTCTTATTTTTCTATAAACTTCAGATACTTGCTTCATGATATTTTTTGATCCACTTATATCTGATTTATAATCTGATGATAATACCCAAAGTCTTAAAATATCAGCACCTAAATCTTTAATAACATCTTGTGGAGCTATACCATTTCCTAAAGATTTAGACATTTTTCTTCCTTGTTCATCAACTGTATATCCATGTGTTATAACTTCTTTATAAGGTGCTTTTCCTTTTGTTGCAACAGATGTTAGTAGTGATGATTGGAACCAACCTCTATATTGATCACTTCCTTCTAAATATAAATTAGCTTCTGGTAATCCTCTTTCTGCTAAAACAGATTCATGTGTTGATCCAGAATCAAACCAAACATCCATTATATCTGTTTCTTTTTTGAACTCTGTACATCCACATTCACATTTTGCATTTTCTGGCATTAATTCTTTTTCTGTTAAAGCAAACCAAGCATTTGTGCCTTTTTCTTTTACTATTTCTTGAACTTTCTTTAAGCTTTCTTCTGTTACATATTCTTTTTCGCAATCTTTACAATAGAATATTGGTATTGGGACTCCCCATGTTCTTTGACGAGAAATACACCAATCATTTCTATCTTCTATCATTTTTGTAATTCTTTCTTCTCCCCAAGCAGGATACCATTTTACTGTTTTTATAGCATCTAAACTTTCTTTTCTAAACCCATCAACTGATGCAAACCATTGACTTGTAGCTCTAAATATAACTGGTTTCTTACATCTCCAGCAATGTGGATATGAGTGATTTACAACTTGGCTTGCTAAAAGTAATCCATGTTCATCTAACCATTTAATAATTTCTTTATCAGATTTCGCATAATACATATCTTGGAAAGGTCCTGCTCCCTCTCCTCTTTGAACACCTTTAGCGTCAACAGTAACTATTATATCACTATCATGTTTTAAACCTAATAAATAATCTTCTTTACCATAACTTGGTGCACAGTGTACACAACCAGAACCCGTTCCAAGTTCTACATTTACACTGTCTTCTGTTCCTAAAACAACTTTTGACTGTCTATCTAAGAAAGGATGCTTGCAAACTATTCCTTCTAAAGCTTTACCTTTAAAATCTTCTTCTATTTCATAATCTTCAATTCCTGCAATTTTCATAACTTCTTCTACTAAGTCTTTTGCAAAAATTAATCTTTCAGTTCCAACTTTAACTACTGCATAATCAAAATCTTCTCCAACTGCAATCATTGTATTTCCAGGTAATGTCCATGGAGTTGTTGTCCATATTACAACATAAGTATTATCTCTTTGAATTAATCCTTTTCCATCTACAACTGGGAATTTTACATATGCTGTATTTGAATTTATATCTTTGTATTCAATTTCAGCTTCAGCTAATGCTGTTTCACAATCTGTACACCAATATACTGGTTTTAAACCTTTATATATATAACCTTTTTTATACATATCTGCAAATACACCTATTTGCTTTGTTTCCATTTGTGGTTGATATGTTATATATGGATGTTCCCAATCTGCTAAAACACCTAATCTTTTAAATCCTTCTGTTTGTTTATCTTTATAGTCCATTGTAAATTGTTTACATGTATCTCTAAATGTATTTACTGGTATTTCATTTCTGTTTAATCCTAATTTTTCAATTGCTTTTTTCTCTGTTGGCATACCATGTGTATCATATCCAGGGATAAATGGTGTATAATATCCTTGTAAATTTTTATATCTAACTATTGTATCTTTTAATATTTTATTTAAAGCATGACCTAAATGAATTTCTCCATTAGCATATGGAGGTCCATCATGTAATACAAATGGAGTTTTACCTTCATTCTTTTTTAACATTTTTTCATATAAACCTTTATCAAATACTTTTTCTTTGATTTTTGGCTCATTTTCTGGTAAGTTACCTCTCATCGGGAAATCTGTTTTTGGCAAATTCAATGTTTTGCTATAATCTTTCTTTTCTTCACAATTATCACACATAATTTTATCTCCTTTTAAATTTTTATATATTTTAATTTATTATTAAGTTCTTTTACATATTTTTCTAAATTTTCTGGTGTTATTAAAACAGTTGATGTATTTACACAAGGATGAACCCCTAATAATTTTTCATTTTTCAACTCTTCATCAAAAATGACTTCAACTGCATTTTCCTCATCATTAATAATAGCAAGTGGAGTTACAGATCCTGGAGTTAGTTTTAAATACTTCATTAATCTTTCATTTGATGCGAAACTTAGTTTAGTACTTCCAATTTTTTCTGCAATTTCACTAAGTGGTGCTCTTTTCTCTTCTGGCATTACTATTAAAAAATGTCTTTTTCCTTTTTGGTCTCTAACAAATAAATTTTTACAAATTTTCGCATCTTCAAAAATATTTCCTAAATTATCCATATCCTCAATTGTAAAAACAGGAACATGTTCAACTTCTTTATATTCAATATTTAATTCTTGCAATTTGTTTAAAACTTCTTCTCTCATCTAATTTCCTCCTTTTTCTAAAACAAAAAATCCATTTCATCCTATAGGACGAAATGGATAAACTTCCGTGGTACCACCTAAATTTAATTGATAAAACTAATTTTAACAATTATCTCTTTTCTTTTTAACGCAAAGCAATGCGGATTATTTTAATAATATAATACGTTCAAATAATCAACTCCAAGGTGATAATAAATAAACTATTTTCCTACAAGCCTTTCACCAAACAGCTTGCTCTCTTAAGGTTTTACTTTTATTTACCGTGTCCTTTTCAATGTATTTAGTTATTAATAATTATTATAATAACATCATTTACATAAATTTGTCAATACATTTATGCAAAAAGTGGAGAAGACATTCGTCCTCCCCACTTTTCATTTTTCATAAGCCTAATTTAATAAATCCAGCTAACCAAAATCAAAAACTCAACTATTCTGGTTTACGTATTTCATCACATCAATATCCATATACTGAATCATCGGATGTTCAATGCTCATAATCGACTTGCTTGTATAGATTTTGCTTATGGGTGATCCCTCCTTTAACAAATCTCCATCAAACACCTTGGGCTCACAGTGTGAAACTACAAGTACAATTTCACTTGCTCCCATTTCCTTTAAGATATTTGCTGCTCTGAACATTGTCCCTCCAGTGGCACAAAGGTCATCAATAATAATGCATTTTGACCCAGGTATAATTGCTCCTTCTTTATGGTGCATATCTGTAATCCAGCCAGAAAAAGGATCTCTGGTTTTCTGCATAACACAGATATTCTGATAACCACAATCGCTGTATCTTGCAACTGCTCCCTTATCAGGAAATACAATCTGAACTCCTCTGCCGATTTCCTCTGGTTTTATCCAATCTTTTACAGGATAAACCGCTGTGGCACGCTCCAATAAATGCATGGTTGCATCAGAATGTGGTTCCATTACGATAATTTTGGCAAAGTTAAGCCAATTAATGTAACTGCAGATGTACTTGAGGTTAAATAAATCTCCCTCTATCTTTCGGTCCATCCTGCTGTACGACATGTACCATATAAACAGCGTGCATGGCACATTGAACTCATCAATCCGCTTCTTTACGAACATTAGCAAAATCAGATCTTCATCGTTAAAATATTTGAATTCCAGTACATTTCTCCCCTCCAGCAGAATGTGCTCTTCAAAGTCCTTTACACGAGCCTCATTGTTTGCAAACCGTTCTGTCTCAATTTCATAACCATTCAATCTAAGCATATTATAGCCTCCTTTAAGTTTTCATTATTGGTTTCTATATTTTTTACTACTTTTATATTATAACAAACTTATTCTCGCAAGTCAATTATGTAAACTTTTTCATGTATAGCTTTTTTCTAAAATTTATGTTAAAATTATGTTAACAAACATTTTGTTTATTTTAGGTAAATATTTTTTCCTATTATTAAAACATGTTTTGTAGTACATTCACAATTAATATATTTTAGAAAGGTAGGTCGCACATTATGGCAAAAAAAGAAACTTTTCGGGAATTCAGGAAAAAAATCAATTTTCCAATCTTGAAACAGCCACGGCAAATCAAAATCTTTAAAGGAAAAATTATTATTATCTCCATTTTGGCAACATTAATTCTTGATGCACTTAGTTTTTCCTTAAAAGGTGCTGAATCTGCTATGACTGCTGGTATGATTCCTTTATCCATCTTTATGCTCATATTGTATTTTGGGCAAAGAACTATTGACACATCCTATAGTACTTATGCAGATTTACAAAATGACATATTTAGACAGATTTATTCCACTGAAACAATTCAGATTGTTATGGATATTTGTAACATGTGTCGTTCAAAAGTATTTAAAAAAGATGAAGGAAAATCAACTCTGATGGAAAATGCTGAGATTATGCAAAAATCAAATTGGTATTTAAGTGCAGTATGGAATTTTTGGTGGTGTCTTCCAAAAACAATATCAGAATGCATTATACTGGCTGGTATGATTATTGGAATGATAGCTGTCGAAATTCATGAAAGTGATCCTGTTCAAACAGCTTTTATTATGACACTTTTAGCCATTTGTATTGCAATATATTTTGTTCTCGGGAAAAAACGAATCTTACTAAAAAATAATTATCGCAAGCAAGCTAAAGAAGCTGAAGTTGCAAAAGATGTTCTGTTTACAGAAATCAAAAATGTTGATTTCATCTCCAAAAGTGATTTTGACTATCATGCAAGAGAATTCAAAAAATGTCTCATGAAAGAGGTGGAAATCAGCAAAACTGAGCGTTTCAAATTAAATCGTGTTTTTATCCAGCGAAGTTTTATTGCATCTGGATTCATGATTGCTATATTGCTTTTTAAAGTTATTACTGCAAAAAATCTCGATATGTCAGTTATCTTGAATGTTGTAGCAGTATCTTCTGTATACAGCACTATTCTTGCAAAAATCGGAAATATTCTTCATGAATTTGAAGTTTTAGCCGATAATAAAATTGACATTGATGCATTGTATGATGATTTTAAAAACATCTATGATGTATATATAGAAGAGAGCAATAAGCAGTTTTCTGAAAGCAATGTTGATGAAATCTCTGTTAACCACTTTTATGCAACACAGGATCCAAAAAAATGCTATCTGTTAAAAAATGATACATCATTTGATTTGAAGAAAGGTGATTTTGTGTTGGTTCAGGGTCCTACTGGAAGTGGAAAAAGTACTTTACTGATGCTTCTTACTGGAAAGCTTAGAATTCACAACAATCCAATATATTTCAGTAATGGGGAAAATGGTTATCTTTCCTCAATTTCGTATCAAACAGACAAAGCCATGGTTAATGGATTTGTAATCAATGAAATAACTCTTTGTAATGATACAAAAAGAGATATCAACCACACTCTCCTCCACGGAATTTTACTTGGATTGAATTTGTATTATGAATTCTTAAGAATGGCTAAAGCTGATAAGGAGTTAAATTTAGCTAATCTTTCCGAATATGATAAGGTATTTGAACTCTTGAAGTCCAGAAAGGTTAAGCAATTCTCCAGCGGTCAGCAACAGCGTTTGGCACTTGCAAAACTTTTATATCTCATGGATTCCACCCATCAGGTAATTGCACTTGATGAAGCATTTAATCGTTTAGATGACGATACTGCTAAAGAGTGCATCCAGTTCGTTTATGATTTTACACAAAGAGACATGAAACGAATAGTTCTTTTAGCAACACACCAAGTGGAATTAGTTCGTCCAATTTGCAATAAGGAAATTTCCTTTGCATCGGATTTGAATACTTCCACGATTAAAGTATCAACGATAAGTTAACACAAAGCATATTTAGAAAAGCTAAAATTAGATTTCTAGACAAAAAACGCCAGCTCAAGCTGGCGTTTTTGTTATATTAAATTTTTAATTATTCCAAATGCCACTTTTTTTCCAGCAGCTAATGCTCTACATACAGTTGCTTTACTTTCTGTATCATCTCCCCCTGCATAAACATTTGGTAAATTGGTTTTTCCATTTTCATCAATTTTTATGTATCCCCAGTCATCAAGTTCAATTCCATTTTCTTCAATAAGTTTTCTATCTGGTTTTAAACCAATTGCAAAAACAACAGTATTAGCATCTTCCTCAAATTCTTCTATTGGATTTTTATCAACAGCTTTTCCATCTATAATTTCTGTTTCTACACATTTTAGACTTATAATTTTTCCATTTTCTATATTAGCTTTATCAACTCGTATTAATTCCTTAAATTCAACACCATCTTGAATAGCCTCTTCAAGTTCAACTTCCCTTGCTGGCATATGTGCCCTATCTCTACGATAAAGAATTTTTACACTTTTAGCTCCCATTCTTATAGCAACTCTTGCAGAATCCATAGCAACATTTCCACCACCAATAACTACAACATTTCCTAAATCTTCAGGATATTTATTTTCTCTATATGCTCTTAAAAAATTATCTGAATCATATATACTATTTGTTTCTTCATCTGATAATTTATAATTTGATGATTTTGTAGCTCCAATTCCTAAAAATACGGCATCATATTTTTTTGAAATTTCATCTAACTCGAAATCTATTCCAAGAGCTCTATTAGTAATAAAATTTCCACCCAGTTCTTTTATTTTGTCTATTATATTTTTTACTTTATCTTTTGATAATCTAAAATCTGGTATTCCATAAATTAATATTCCACCTGGAGTATCATCTTTCTCAAAAATATCAACATCAAATCCATTTTTCAAAAGTTCTAAACTACATTCAAGACCTGCTGGTCCAGAACCTATTACAGCAACTTTTTTTCCATTTTGCTCTTTTTTCGAAATTTTATACTCTATTTTATTTTCTATTGCCCATTCATTAACAAATTTTTCTAAAATTCCAATATTAGTTGGTTCAGATTTTATACCTCTAATACAACTTCCTTCACATTGTTCTTCTTGAGGACATATTAAACTACAAATATGCGAAAATATATTATTCTCCTGTAATATATTATATGCATTCTCATAATTCTCATTTTTTACTTCCATAATAAATTCTGGAATTTTAGTTTGCATAGGGCAACCTTTTACACTACATGGCTTTAATTTACAATTTAAACAATAATTTGCACATTCACTAACGCTTTTCATTTTATTCTTCTACAACTTCCTTTACTTTTTCAATTTCAATTAATTTAGATAAAATTTCATTTTTATCTGTACTTTCTCTATATTTCATAATAATTCTAACATAATCTGGAACATCTTCATCTTCAATTACTTTTAATCTAATAATTTCTACATTATAATTTTTCAATATTCCGTTTACTTCTTTTACAATTTCTTTTGGACTAGATGCTGTAACTTTCAAATCTAAAATATCTGAATGCTCTAATTTGGTTGATAAAATATGTGAATAAGATAAAACAACATATACAACAGCTGTTGCAATAATTGCACCCAAATAATATCCAGCTCCAACAAATAAACCAATACAAGTTATAGCCAATAAACCTGCTGCTGTTGTTAAGCCTTTAACATTAAATCCATCTCTTAAAATTGTACCTGCCCCTAAAAAACCTATACCAGACAATAATTGGGCTGGTATTCTAGTTGGATCTGCTCCACTTTTTTCAGATAAATACTGACCACATATCATAACTAATACAGCACTTATTCCTACTAAAACGTGTGTTCTAAAACCTGCTGGTTTATTCCAAGATTCACGTTCATATCCCACTATTCCTGATAAAATGACTATTAAAACTAATTTAATAAATGTTTCTACTTCAGTAATAGCTAGTAAGTTTTGAATTTGCATAAAAATACTCATAATAAATTTTCTCCCATATATTTAGTATGGGAGCATTTTATCATTATTTTGTTTCTTTGTCTATATAATTATCGGTCAGTTTAGTATTACTTATTATGTTTTTTGTTTTCTTTTTTATTTGTAATTTTTGCGAATTTTTCTGCATTTTCTTTTTGTTTATCAAGCGGAAGCCAAGCAAATTCTGAACAAACCTCTTCACCATATTTCGTTGTATTTTCACTTTTATCAAGCATAATATCACCTCTTAAATATTATTACTTTTTAATATATTTTTATTCAAAAAAACAGTTTCTTTATAGATAGAAACTGTTTTTAATAATTATATCCTTTTGCAATAAGAGCTTCTTCAAGTTCATTCACTCTATTTATCATTGACATCGAAAATTTTAATAATATATATTTAGTGTTTCGTATATTAAAAGTTATATTTTTAGCCTTACAAGATTCTTTTATTTCATATAATTCTTTTTTTAATATTGGTATCATAGATAATGATATACATACAAGCAATTTTATTTCATCTGTATTAACATTAAAAAGCTTTAGTGGTGTGCACAATTGCTTTATTGTTTCTGCTATTCCGAATAATCGTTGTAGTATTTGAATAGATGATTGTTATATTACATACTATAATCAACTTTATTCCAATCCACATAGCATAATAAAATTCATCTAATAAAGAATTAATTAAAAAGGTAAATATTATAAATGGAAAAATCTTTAATGTATTCTTCCATACCTTTATTATTGGCACTTTTGAAATAAAATTTGTAATTAAATTAATAATTGCAAAAATAAATATTATTTTATTATTTGGAAAGAAAAATATACTAGTACTGTATAATATAAACACTAAAAATTTAACTATATTTTTCATTTACAACACCTTTAAAAGCCTTTACTAATTCATCAATAGAGACTTCCTTACAATTTAGAGTTATTCCATTTTCTTTTAATTTTGTAAATATGTTTAATAATGTAGGTTCTTTTATATTATATTTACCTAAAATTTGGCTACTATTAATTAAATCTTCTTTTTTTATTTCTTCTGTAATTTTTCCATTATTTAATATAAGAATTTTATCTGCAAGTAAAATTTCATCAGCTAAATTAGTTATTAATATTATTGTATATCCTTCTTTTTTTAGATTACTAATTATTTCATATATTTTTTCTTTCCCTTTACTATCAATCATTGTAGTTGGTTCATCAAAAATTATATATTTGGGATTTTTAGCTAATACTTCTGCAATCATAATTCTTTGCTTTTGACCAAGTGATAAAGTATATAAATCACTATTTTTGAATTCATACATATCAACTTGATTTAATGATTCATTAATTCTATTTTCAATTTCTGATTTATCAAGACCTTTAAGAGAAAAAGAAAGTTCATCATAAATATTGTTAAAGATAATTTGATTTTCTGGATTTTGAAATACAATTCCAATTTTATTTTGAGTTAACTTGTAATTTTTAGAAATATCAAACTCATCTATAAAAATCTTTCCTTCTTTTAATTTTATGATTCCAGAAATTAATTTTCCAATAGTTGATTTTCCTGAACCATTTTCGCCAATAATAGCAACAATTTCACCATCATTTACTTTAAAATTTAATTTATCAAGTATTTTAGTATTACTATTCTTATATTTAAAAGATACATTTTCTATTTTAATCATTATCATTCACCATATATTTATAAAATGGAATTCTTAAAGCTTTCTCAATAAATACAATTACAATTATATGTATTGGTATCATAATAAGCTGTTTTACAATTCTAGTTGCAAATAAAACCATGAAAGCTTTGCCTGATGTTATACTTGTCCACAATGTATTTAAACCCATATTAACTATAATTGCAACTAATACTGTTGATAAAATTAATCTTATAAAGAATTGTTTATCTGAATATGAATTTTCTTCTTTCCTATAAAGAAATATTCCATATATAAATCCAGCTATTGCTGTACTTATAGTATATCCTACAAAATATGGTCCTGTTGGAAATAATGTTGCTCCAATAACATCTCCTAATACATTTAAAAGTACTGTCCATTTAAAGCCTAACCATACTGCACACAGCATTGTTGGAACAAATGCAAAACTTATTTTTAAAATTGGTGTTTTTATTGATAAAAAGCGTGATAATATTATAAGCATAGCAAGCAAAACTGCTGTTAATATAATTTTTTTATTTCTACTCATTTATTACTCCTTTTATTCCTTGAACTTTTTTTAATTCATCAGTAGTTAGTTCTCTATACTCTCCTTCACCTAAATTGCTTGGCAATTTAAAATCTCCAATTTGAATTCGTTTAAGTTCAAGAACTTTTGCCTTATAACAGCCAAACATTCTCTTAATTTGATGATATTTACCTTCTGTTAATGTAACTTCTGCTGTATATTCTCCAGTTATTTTCAAAATTGATGGTTTACATCTAGAATCTATTAATTGAACTCCATTTTTAAAACCTTGAGCCATTTCCTCAGTAACTGGAATATCTATTGTTACATCATAAATTTTCTTAGAATCTTTTTTTGGTGACAATATACTATGTGCAAAATCTCCATCATCAGTTAATATCATTAAACCAGTTGTATCTTTATCTAATCTTCCTACTGGAAAAAGATTTCTATTTCCATAATCTTTAGAAACAATATCTAATACTGTTGCCATTTTTCTATCCTCAGTAGCAGAAATATATCCTTTAGGTTTATTTAATACTAAATAAACCTTTTGTTTTACAATTAAATCTATTTCATTAACAGTTATTATATCTTTATTTATATCAATTTTAAAATCTGAATTTTTTACTATTTCTCCATTAACTTTAACTTTTTTCGACTTTACTAATTTTTTCACATCACTTCTACTATAATTACTTTGGTTTGAAATTATTTTATCTATTCTTTCCACTATTTTTCCCCTTTAGAAGATTTGTGTAATTATACCAAAATTAGCATTTTTCTACAAGATATTTTATAATCTTTCTAATATTTTAAGAGCTATTCTTTTTGCTCCTGGCTTTGAAAACTCATAATCACGTAAATATTCCCTTAAAACCTTTTCATCACAATCATAAAACATTTTATCAGTCGCATTTCTAATATTACACTTTACATTATTAGTAGATGTATTATATTTTTGAGCAACTATTGGATATATTTCATCTTCAAAATTACAGTCATTCGGCTTCTTTTGAAAAGATTTATATAATATGTATATTGTTTCAATTAAATATGAAGTTCCTTTATAAGAAAAATTATAAACTATTTTTCCTAATTCTTTTTTTATTTTATTTTTTATGTTTTCTTCATTTATCATATAACTTATTCTCCATTCATTTTTTCCTTATATTTATAAATACCCATAAAAGCAAAAAAGGTTTCATTTTTTTTATTTTTTTTTACTTTATTATTATAAGAATCAAAATTGTAGTATTGTTACATATTTAATTAAATAAAAAGCGCCCCCAATTGTTATATATAACATTAACAATTGGGGGCGCAAAACACAGAATACCGTTATTTAACTATTACATATGGTACCCCGCCAGGCAAAATAAGCCAAAGTTCTTTCGGCATACAATATTCCATCAACTTCAATCCGATTGACATACAAACGAGGAGTTCACAAATTGACTGTTCTCCAGTCCATTGTGTTCCATCTTTGGTCATACAGATATTGAGAAACGTATACCCCTGCCTAAACACTGTTGGAAGCTGCTCCAATAAATCTACAAGCAGTTCTCTGTGCTCTTCCAGCCGTTGAGGGTGAAAACCAAACCTTCTTGTTATCCCTTCAACTTCTATTCGATTGGTTGTGTTTTCTCCTTCCTTAAAAAGGCATTCCTGAAATGCTGTCCTTACAAGTTCAGACATATTTGATGCATTAACAACGATGTTTTTCTCCATTAGCTTTTCCTCCTGATTATGATAACTATTTATAAAGCATCTGTAATTATATTATACATCAATTTATGTAATATCGCAAATTACTTATATACAATAAAAAAACACATCTACAAATTGATTATTATTGATGTGTTTTTTACATTTCTACTCTTTATTATCTAAATCTTTTGAATTTGATTCTGATATAATATTTCCTGTTTCTGCATTTACATAACTTACATGAATATTATCTACTTCTTTTCCTTCAAAAATTGAATACATTCCTCCATACATATATAAAGATAATATTACCATTGATTCATTTAAGTCTAATTCTTCATGTGTTGTAGTTATTGTAAAATCAGTAAAATTATCATTTACTTTTATATCTGTTATTGATTGATAATCTTCACTGTTAACCATATCCTGTAAAGCTTCATTTATAGTATCAGACATTTCTTTAAGTAATTTCTTATGTTGATTTTTTGTCATTACATATGTTGCTGTTCCATCTTCGTTTAAAGTTATTTCTTTATATCCTTCCTTTTTAGCAATAGCATCTAATTCTTCTTGAGTTTTATTTTCTAAAAATTTTGCTGGTATTGTTAATTTAACATCAAAAATGTTATCATTAACATCTATATTTCCTAAACTCTCTAACTCTGTAATATTACCATGATTCTCTTTTACCTCATCATTTTTGCTTGAACATCCTGCAAAAACAATTAGTATTGATGTTAATATAATTCCAATTAATATTAATGAAATTAATTTTTTCATATAAAATCCCCCTTTTATTCTCATATATTTTTTTATTTCGACATTATTTTATCATCTAATAAATATTTTTACAATAAATAATATCTTGTTTCTTTCTATACTTTTTAGCAGAACTGTTTAATTATAATAATTCTTTTAGTTCAATTAAATCTGTAATTTGCAAGTATGGAATAATTTCAGTGTGATTTTCATTGTTTTTTGGATTATACCAAATAGATTTTATATTAGCATTATTAGCCCCTTTTATATCCTTTTCTAAACTATCTCCAACCATAATTACTTCATTTGATTTCAAGTTTATTCTATTTAATAGTATATTAAATATTTCTGGATTAGGTTTACTACTATTTACTTCTTCTGAGACAATAATATCAGAAATATATTTTGCTATTTCAGTATTATTAACTCTTGGCTTTTGTAATTTAACTAAACCATTTGTAACTACATATAATTTATAATTTTTGTCATATAAATATTTTATTATATTATATGCATTTTCTATTAAAGCTACAGAGTTTGCAAATCCATATTGAAACAATTCATTAGCTTTTTTATAATTATTATATTCTAAACCAATTAGCCTAAATAATTCTTTAAATCTATATTCAGGTATATCTTCTTTAGGAATAATATTTGAATTATTTCTAACGCTATTCCAAAGATTTCTATCTAAAGGAGCAAATATATCTTGGTACTCTTCTTTATATTCTTGTCCTATTTCATTAAATAAATATTTCAATGCTTCTTTTTCACTTTGCTTATGATCTAATATTGTATTATCTGCATCAAAAAATATTGCTTTTATATTATCCAACTTCATAACTATCTCCTTTACTTTTTTAAGCTTTTTAATACTATCATATAACTACTTATTTATCAACTTTTATTGATAAAAGTGTATATTAGTTTGTAGAATTATTTTCAAATTAAGTATTGACAATACAAATATAATTGTGTTAATATAATTAATGTTGATATACAAATTAAATATTAACATATGCGGATGTGGCGGAACTGGCAGACGCGCTAGACTTAGGATCTAGTGGGAGACCGTGGGGGTTCAAGTCCTCTCATCCGCACCAAAAGAAGTAGAAAATATAATCTACTTCTTTTTTGTTTATGAAAAACAAAAGACTTCACTCATTTGTGAAGTCTTTTGCCTAGATTAGACTAATTAAATCTTTTCCAATAAAATTGAATATTGCTGTTTTTATAGACTATTCCAATGTCGTATTATTTCCTCTTCTTCAGGTTCCTCGCCATTACTGAAAGGAACATAAATGTCAGAAAACTTATATCCTGCTTCTATCAGTAACTGAAGCATTTCAGGTTTCTTGGTAATATACTGTTTTCCATCTGCATTTATGAAAGTAATAACATCGTTTTTGACACAATATCGTGCAAGTGCATCCATTGTAAAACAATCCAGATGATAACCAGTTACTTCAGGATAAATATGAATCTCTCTTCTTATGGAATTGCAAATTTGGATTCCACTTTCTGGAAAAAGCATACAATTTGCATCCACCAATTCTTTCAAAATTGGATTCACTTTGAAAACATCTTTGCAAAATTTAATGCATTCTTCTTCAAATCTTTCCTTTTCGATTTCTTGGCTTTCTTTTTGAAGTTCCTGCCAATGTTTCATTTCTAAAACTGGATATTCCTGATTAGAAAAAGGAACATACATATCTCCCTCGATATATTCTTCCTGCTTAAGAATTTCAATTGCCTTTTTAAAATATGGTACCAAATATAATGTACCATGTTCATAAAAAGCAATTACACTTCTGTTTACAGTATATGCATGCTCACTTACACAATGATCCCGCTCCAGATCAAACGCCTGCTCCTGTTTTTTGCCAAACTGTGGCCAGTATACAATAACCTTTTCTCTATTCTTGATTTTAACTGCCTCATTTTTTAGATCATTAATTGTACTTACATTTCTCAGCATATTCATTCCTCCTTGAATTAATTGAAAATTGTTTTATTGTTATCATTATATAAACACCTATTGTGGGTGTTTCAAGGAAAATTTATATAAAATAAAAAATTATGTTATATCATTATAACATCTTTTAAATCAAAAGTAAAACAAAAAAAGATATCTTATTCCATCTAGACTAAAATAAGACATCTTTATATTTATTATTTGAATATTTCGTAAAATGTTTTAAAAGTATACCCTTCATTTTTGTAATATTGTATAATCTCTGGAAGAGCTTCTACTGTTTGAGATTTATCATTAGCATCATGCATAAGTAAAATTATACTGTTTTGATTCTCTTTTGTTTTATACATTTCCTCTAAACATGCTTCTCTTGTTTTATTCCCAGCTGCATCTCCTGTTAAGCAATTCCAATTTGTATGTGCAATACCATAATTTTTAAATAACTCTTTGGCTTCTATTTTCACTTGATTATATCTTCCTCCACTAGAGCCTCCTGGAAATCTAAATAAATATGAATTATAATCTTGGTTTCCTAAAGCATTTTTTATTGCATTTTCACAATCTATATATTCCTGAAATACAGTATCTTTGCTTTCATATATCCTACTATATTCATGTGAATAACCATGATTAGCTATATAATGACCTTCATTATACTCTCTTTTTAAATTATCTGGATATAATTCAACTCTTGCTCCTAAAACAAAAAAAGTAGCTTTTACATCATTTTCTTTTAATATATCTAAAATCTGTGGTGTTATATCTTTTGAAGGACCATCATCAAATGTTAAATAAACTTGTTTTTCATCTGAATAATAAATATCTTTTATTAAGCTTTGAGCATTTTCATTAAGTACTGGAACAAACTTTAAATCATCATGTACTGGTATTTGCATTTCAGGTCCAAAATATTTTCCATCATCTTCATAATTTTCTTGACTCTCTTCATTTTCAGTAGTTGGAGTTAAATTTTCTTGTTCACTATTATCATTAATTTCAGTTTGCTCTTCTTTATTATCAACAATAGCTTGCAATTGATCATTATTTTTTTTATTCTTATTTGCCATAATAACAGAAAAAACTATAATAAATAAAACTAGAAAACATGCTACTACAATAACTACTTTTGTTATATTTAATTTTTCTTTTTTTACAAGTCCAAATTCATCCTCGAATTCTTCCATTCCATATAACATTTTTCTACTTCCTCCAACATTATTATATAGTATTTTGTCAAAATTTCAATACTTTAGTCAATTTTTAATAATTAATAAAAAAACTGAGACTACTAAAAGTCTCAGTTTCTATAATTTTTTCTATTCGTCTTTAGTTCCATTTATTTTTAATAACTTAAATATTTCAACAATAACTAATGGTGCAAATACTAGAAGGATTGTTTCTTCTAATTTGTGTAATGGTAACACTGCAATACTAAATATTTCTCTTAATGCTGGTACTAATAATACTGTTAGCATTAATGCTGCTGATACAATTATTGCTAAAATTAATTTTCCATTGTTAAATGGATTTGTTTTAAATACAGACTCTTTATTATTTCTAATATTAAATACATGAACTAATTCTGAAAGAGCCAAAACAGTAAATGCCATTGTTTCACCTATTGCAATTTTTTCTGAAACAGATACACCTTCTGTTGCTAAACCTAATACAAATGCTGTAAGTGTAAGTAAACCAATCATTACACCTTGGTAAAAAATTCTCCATGTCATTCCTTTTGTAAATATACCTTTTGTTTTCAATGGTTTCTTTTTCATTATTCCTTTTTCTGCTGGATCAACTGCCAATGCTAAAGCAGGTAATGAATCTGTAACTAAATTTATCCATAATATTTGTACTGGTAATAAAACATCTAATTCATTTATATATTCATCTGTTATTCCAAAATGAGTTGCAAAAACTGGTGTTAATAATATTGCTAAAAATAATACAACTATTTCTCCAACATTACTTGACAATAAGAAAGCTATTGCTTTTAGAATATTATTATATATTCTTCTTCCTTCTTCAACTGCTGCAACTACTGTTGCAAAATTATCATCTGTTAAAATAACATCTGCTGCTTCTTTTGCAACATCTGTACCTACAACTCCCATTGCACAACCAATGTCTGCTTTCTTTAATGCTGGTGCATCATTTACACCATCTCCTGTCATAGCAACTATTTCACCATTTTCTTGCCATGCTTTTACTATACGAACTTTATGTTCTGGAGAAACTCTCGCATAAACTGAAATATTTCTAACTTTTTTCTTTAATTCTTCATCAGACATATTTTCAAGTTCAGCTCCTGTTATAGCTTCTTTTTCATCTTTTAAAATTCCTAATTCTTTAGCAATTGCAGTAGCTGTAATTTTATGATCACCTGTAATCATAACTGTTTTTATTCCAGCTGAAATACATTTTTTTACTGCTTCTTTAGCTTCTTCCCTTGGTGGATCTATCATTCCAACCATACCAATAAATGTCAAACCAGATTCCAATTTTTTCATATCATCATCAGTTAAAGGATGATTTACTACTTTATAAGCTGCTGCCAAAACTCTTAATGCGTTTTGTGCCATAGTTTTATTGCAATCTTGGATTCTTTCTTTATAATTACTTAAATCTGATAATACTTCTCCATTTTTCTGATAAGAACTACAACAAGCAAGTAATTCATCAACTCCACCTTTTGTAAAAATATAGAATTTTTCACCTATTTTGTGAACTGTTGTCATTAATTTTCTATCTGAATCAAAAGGCAATTCTGCAACTCTTGGATAATTCTCAAGTTTAAATCCGGACTTTATTTCCCATATCTATTAAAGCTGTTTCAGTTGGATCTCCAGTTAAAGTTCCATCTTCTGCAATTTTTGTATCATTACAAAGCATTTCTGCTTGGAATAAAAGTGTATTTTCTTCATTAAACTCTGTAACTTTTTCTAAATCCACTAATTCCCCATTTGTGAATATTTTCTTAACTGTCATTTTATTTTGAGTTAATGTCCCTGTTTTATCAGAACAAATAACTGATGCACTACCTAATGTTTCAACAGCTGGTAATTTTTTTACAATAGCATTTCTTTTTACCATTCTTTGCACACCAATAGCAAGAACTATTGTTGATACTGCTGCTAATCCTTCTGGTATTGCAGCAACAGCAAGAGATACTGCTGTCATAAACATATTAAGTGGTGCTTTTCCATAAAGCATACCTACAACAAATATTACTGCACATATTGCTAGAGCAACAATTCCTAATGTTTTTCCTAAACCATTTAATTTCTTTTGAAGTGGTGTTTCGCTATCTTCAACTTCACTTATCATTTCAGCAATTTTACCAACTTCTGTTTTCATTCCTGTTTCAACAACAATACCTTTTCCTCTACCATAAGTTATTAAACTAGAAGAAAATAACATATTTTTTCTATCTCCAATTCCAACACTTTCATCTTCAATAGTATCTGATGTTTTATCTACTGGAACTGATTCTCCTGTTAATGCTGATTCTTGAGATTTTAAGTTTACAGCTTCAACAATTCTTAAATCTGCTGGAATAAAATCACCTGTATCTAATACAACAATATCTCCAGGTACTAAATCAGCTGATTGAACTACTGTTAAATTACCACCTCTTATTACTTTAGCAACATGACTACTTAATTTTTGTAGTGCCTCTAAAGATTTTTCAGCTTTGTTTTCTTGTGCAACACCAATAATAGCATTTACAATAACTACTATTAAAATAATAAATGTATCTGCTATTCCTTCTCCTTGCTGTACACCAACAATTCCAGATACAACAGCCGCAATAATTAAAACAATAATCATAAAGTCTTTGAATTGTTCTAAGAACTTAACTAATAATGATTTCTTAGCTTTTGCTTTTAATTCATTACGACCATATTTCTCATAACGTTTATTTACTTCGTCTTGAGATAAACCTTTTTCAATGTCTGTTTCAAGTTTTTTTGCTGTTTCTTTTAATGATTTACTAAACCATTTTTCTTCCATTTTAATTCCTCCTACTTTTATTTATATTTTACCAATTGAAGATGTATGTTTTTATATATTTTCTAACAATTGGTCACATATCTTATGAAATTAATTATTTTATAAAATTTATTATTTGATTTGCTAAAATTTCTTCTTTTCCAGTATAACCATGGTCTGCTCCATCAATATAATTTATATCTTTATGTTGATTGATTATTTTTCTATTTATTAAATTTACCAATTCTTCTGCTGATTGCTCTATCATTTCATTAGAATTTCCCCAACGCATAAATAATGGAACTTCAATATTGTTTAATTCTTCAAAATTATGGTTTTCATTACTATACTTAGCAAAATCTATCTCATTATTATATTTAGCATATCTTAAAAAAGTATTTACACTTATTGGATGAATAAAACTACCATTTGGCATTAAATCTAAACCTTCTTTTTTACTCTTTTTTTCTTCAGCATATTTAAGTAGCTTTTCAAAATTTTCATTTAAAAAGATTTTTAATATTTTTGGAATATCAATTAATGATAATAATATGATGCCTCTAATCTTACTAAGTAATTCAGAATTTTGATTTTTTAGTTTGTTATATGTGTAAATTATTTTAGTTGTTCCTAAACTATGACCTTGCAAATAAATTTCTTCATATCCAAATTCAATAGCCTTTAATATTGCACCTTTAATATCATGATATGCGTCTAATGGATCTTCATATGTTGTTCCACCAAAAGATTTTTCACCTGTATCTTTTCTAATATATTTAACAAGTTCACTTCCACGATTATTAAATCCCATATATGCAAAACCATTTTGAAATGCTTTTTTTGAAATTGCTTTATCTCTATCTTTAAAGCAATTACTGCTCATTCCCATGAATAGATATTATAATTTTTTTAGAATTATTTTTAATTATATATCCATCATTTACAACACCGTCAGTTGCTTTAAAATTTATAATTTCTATATTCATATACCTTCCTTTCATGACGAATTAGGGACATATTTTATTCTATAAAATAAAATAAGACCTTTAAAGAAACAAGCTAAAACAATAGTTTATTTCTTTAAAAGTCTCACTTACCTTAAAGGTTTTACTAACCAGATTATTATCGAGATTGTTGATTAGTAATTTTCAAGTTACTCCCTCTTAAATTATTATATTAGAATTATACTAAATTGTTAAATTTATTGCAAGCAATTTTGGAAAATTTTACCTAATTATTTATCATTACTATATTATAGAAAGAACTATATATATTTGACATCAGAAAATATTTATTGTATAATTTTATAGATTATGTTAACCGTTGTTTAAAATGAATATTTTCAAACACTAGGAGGAATCTTTATGCTATTTGAACAAAATCTCAGTATTGCAAAAGACATTTTAGATTCTGGGCACAAAACAGAATGTGATCACCATATTCACACAAAGTATTCAGACGGTTCTTTTAGTTTAAAAGAAGTCATCAAAATGGCTCAGAATTTGGAACTAAAAAGAATTGTAATAACAGACCATAATAAAATATTGGACTGTTCAAAAGAATTGGAAACAATTTCGCAGGAAGAATTGGGGAATCTTAAAGTTTTTGTAGGCAGTGAAATTGCTTGCAAAATTTTAGATCAATCAACTAATACCTATATTCCAATAGAACTTATTTACTATGGTCCACACCCTGAAAATGTACAAGCATTTATTGACCAATACAATTATAGTATGGTTCCACAGGGAGAACAATTAAGTTTTTTAATTCAGCAATGTGATAAACATAATTTAAAACATTCTGAAAATTTGCAGATGCCTGATGGAATATTTGCCACAGAGTTCTTATGTAAAGACTTAATAAAGTATCCTGAAAACAAAAAGTTTTTTGACTCTACGCATCCTATTGTATATTCTGCACCCAAGTTATTTTTCAAAAAGTTTTGTATACACCCTGGCAGTGATTTCTACATTGATACTACTAAAAATTTGCCATTAGTTACTGAAGTAGCAAATATGGCTATACAAAATGGTGGTATTGCAATTGTAGCGCATCCTTGCTTATACATTTATGAGGAACCTGATGAAGTTTTGAGTTTCTTAAACTATGTTTTGGAAACCACTAAAACTGCTGGAATAGAAGTTTTTCATTCGTCTCACACATTTAAGCAAAGAGATTATTTGTACAAATTCGCAAAACAAAATAACCTTTTGATAGGTGGCGGTACAGATTTTCATTCTGGTCCAGAAACAGTTATTGGATTTGGAAAGAAAGAGCAACTACTTTCTTTATCGAGTGCTGACTTTGATTGGATTGAAAATATTTTCTCCTAAAGTTACATTCTATTAAAAAGCTAATTTTTATGAGAAAGAAAAAGCAAACTAGTTACAAAATAACTTGTTTGCTTTTTCTTTTTTATATACTAGGTTCATCCATATCTGTAATTAATAATCGTTCTCTTCTCTGATTATCAATTGTTTTATCACAATTTTCTATAAGTTCTTTAATTTTTTCAATATCTTTTACTACAATAGTAGAATTCTCTATATCTATTATTCCATTTTGTGTCAATAAATCTAAATTAACAAATGTATTTGATGAATATGAATCAATTGTCATTGATTTTCCTTTTGAAGTTGCCCCTAACATTAATTTATACATTTCTCTTGTATATTCACCAAGTGCCATTTTTCTATCTCTTGTTTCAGTTTCTGTTTTTGCTTTTGTTGTATCAATACCTGATTCAAGAATCATAAGTCCATCACACGTTTCTTCATACAGTATATAGCAATCACCTGTATCATTCATACTTATTCCTATTCTATCTGCATCTGCTAATCCTAAATCATATATTCCAAAACATGTTACAATTTCAGAAATATTAACAGAATTTCCACTAAATGCACTTTTTCTATCACTTCTTTGCACCATATTAGAAATTGTTTCAATCTTATCTGGATCAATATCATATCCTTTTCTTCTAAAAATATCTCTTGTTTTAATATATTTTACTCCATAATCTCCAACATCAACCTTTGTATGAATATGATCATCTTTAGCAAAATCATCATTATGTGCTATAAGTACTGAATTTGCACAATCTGAATACAAAGTTCTTGAATCAGCACCTGTATAATTTTTTCCTATCTCTAATGGCGCAACTGATACAAGATTACTCATAGTTTTTCTTTTTTCTGACGATAAGTTTACTACCAAATTATCACAACCTAATCCCATACCAACATCTTTAATTAATATTGACTTATATTGTTCCTCTGTAATTTTTCCGTTTTCCACAAGTTTTTTTAATTTTATTCTGTCTGTTTCAATCATTCTTTTAGCTGATTGTTGATATACTTCCATTATTTCATCAAATCCTCCAGTTTCCTTTAATTGACTTTCGATTTTATGTGGAATTTCAACATTATCAAAACATACTCTATTACCATTTCTCCAACTCCAACTTTGAGAAATAATACCAGTAGATTTTCCTGTTTCATCTAATTCTTCTACTACAAATAAAGCACCATTCCTCTCTATTGCAGAATGAATCATAGATGATTCTCCTGGTTGATTTTTTCCAATTGTTTGACAACAATTAGTTATTTCACCAATAGCAAAATGAAGTGGATCATACATTCCTACAATTCTTCCTCTAAAACGTTTAGTTTCAAATTGTTCTTGTGGTACAGTTTGATATTCTCTTTGTCGCATCTCTTGAAATAGTTTTAAAGCAATCTTTGCTTGTTCTTCTGAAAGCTTTGTTCCATTTTGTGTTGCTTGATAAATAACTTCATATTCCCCTTTTCCTATTGTAATATTATGATATGCCTCTTTTGAAAACTTAATCAATAAATCATCTGGTGTTAATGTTCCTTCAATATATGTAGTCTTAAATCCAGGTTCTTCTAAATATGTATCAAATTTAGATGCTAAAATTGTAAATTTGGAATATAAGTCTGGATTTGATATAAATTCATCTTTATACTTCAAGAAATATTCTCTAAATTCTTTTGAATATGGAGGGTTTAATGCTGAAAACATATTCTCTGCTTTACCATATGTAAATAATCCTCTATATTCATTATTTGTAAGTAATTCATAAATCTTTTCTTTTTCTTCTGTACTTATTTTTCTTAATCCTATACTAGCTTTTGTTTCAATTTCAAAATCTGATTCTTCTGGATAAATCATTGTATCTAACATTTCAGCTTCTTCATATGTTAGTTTTTCAGGCCTATAACATATATTTGTAGTTATTTTTCGTATCCAACCTCTTCCTATTTTTTCTTCTTCTTTTGTTAGTCCTGCAACAATAGAATGATTTAATTTATCACTCCATTCTGGATCTAAAATTAGTTCATCTGCAAAAGAAACTAATTCCTCTAAATGTTCTGTTACATGTGGCGAATAATAGGCTTGACCATCTCCTCTTACTCTTTTAAATTCATTTTCCAGATATTCTCTTACAAAATTTGAATCTACTCTTTCTGTCTTTCTAAGACTATAATCTAATGCATTTCTATAATGCATCTTTATCATATTTTTGGTTTTTTGATTTTCCTCTATCCCAGTATCTATTATCATAGAATTATTTTCTCTAACTGATTCTAATTTTTGATTAGTACTAATTTCTATAACTTTTTCTACTAGTTGATTTACTTTATCTTTATCAACTTCTATATTGTTTTCTGTTAATATTTCAGTTAATAATGATGTAATATCATTATCATATCCAGCCTGAATCCTTTTATTTAAACTCATAAAAACTTTACAGGTTGTTTTAGAAGTAATTTTTTCTGGTGTTGGCATTAATGTAGGAATACCTTCTAATAGTTTTGATATTATCTTTATATCCCCTATTATCTCAAACTTCTTTTCATAAAGAGATTTTATTACCTCATCTTGTTCATAAATTCTACTTAAAATGTCTTCATCAATTTCTGGTACCTCTAACAATTTTTTTGTTTCTTCATATCCTAAGAATCCTAGCATATGCCCTAAAATTTGCTCATAACTATCTCTTGAGAAATGATTCGAACCATGTAACATATTTGAAGAAGATATATCTTTGTAATTTCTTAACATTTCTCTAGAACGTTTTTCTGGTTCTAAATGTAAAACAAATCCTGGATTATGTATAAAGTCTTCAACATATCCTCTTTTTAAATCTTCAAATTTTTTCTTAAAATCTTCTTCATGCAATCTACTTTCAAATTCTTCATCACTTAATTTTAGCCCATGCATCATTTCTTCTTTCGCATAATGCTTGGGATATTTGTCTAATACTTCCTTTAATTTAGTTGAATTTTCAAGATTATAACAATAAATCTCAAATGCGCTTGAATCTATATTATATAAATCTGCAATTGTATCTATATCAAATACTTGTGTTATATTCTTTACTTCATCTGCATCTTTCAGTAGATCAAAAGATTTCCCAACTAAAAATTTTCGATATTCTTTCTTTGTTAAATCTTGTATTGTAAATTTGTGAATATCAGCTATATTTTCTTTTTTTCCCTCTTCATAGTAAAGTGAATAAAACTTTGCTTTTAATTCTTCAGGTGCATTTTTATCTAAAACAAAATTAGGATATTTAGTTTTAAAAAATTCTGGAATATATGGCTCACCATATTCAAGTGTTTTAGATAATATATCTTTTTCAACCTCACTCTCAATAACAGTTTTTAATAACTCTAAATCTGTAATTTCATCAAAATCAACTGTATAATCTTTTCTATATTTTGTTTGGTATATTTCTGCCATTTTAATAGTATCAATATTATCTTTTATAAAATTTAAAATTTCACTTTCAGATTGTTCTAATGCTCTTAATTCATCAAAAAATGTAATATATGTATAGTTATTTTGATTTTTAAATGTAATATATGGTTCTTGTATTCCTACTTCAAAATCTTTTCCTTCAAAAAAATTTATCCAATCTGAATTACTTTCAAAATCTGCTATATCTAATGTTTTACTATAAAATTTATTCTGTAATTCCTGTGGTGCGTCTTCTCCTAAAAACATTCTAGGAAATTTATTTTTAAACTTTTGAGAAAAATCTCTAAAATCTATTGGCTGAAGATTATTATAATTAAAATCAGTACAACCTAGTACAATCATTCTTCTTACACACTCTTCAAAATCATCTATAGAATATGGTTCCTGATAATCATCTGGTTCATCAGTTCTATAATATAGAGTTCTATCATGACTACGTATATTACCTGCATAATGCAAGTAATAATCATTCATTCTTTCAGCAAGAGCAAAGTTATTTTTTGAAAAAACATTTCCATTTGATTTATCAAATTCCATTACTGTTTCTAAGCCATATGTTTCAAATAGTGATAGTATATTACTATTTTCAAAAAGTCTTGGTGATATATTATAACTTTCAATTTTTTCTTGAGTCGTATATTTCATTATAGTTTCAAATCTACTTTTGTCATATTCTGACAATCTACTTTTAATAACTTCTAATGAATAATATCTTTCTAATGTTTTTCTAATATCTGATTCTAAATATTCTGCACTATCGCTATTTAATATTTGAGTAATTTCCATCTGAACATTTTTTAAGTTCTCATCTTTAGTAGCATCTATATTAATACTTTTGGCTACATCCAAAAAAAGATTTTCTCTAGTAATTGTTCCTTTAGCTATATCTGGAAAATTTTCAAATAGATAAAAGATCTTTTCTTCAGTTATTTCTCTAAATCTTTCTAAAGAATATCTAGAACTTGAAAATTTACTTAAAAAATTTTTTTCTTTAAATATTTCCTGATTTTCATAAATATCTTTTATCGATAATTCTTCTTTTATAAATTTTAAAGCAAGCTCATCATTTTCTCCAAAATCTATTACTTTTTCACTTGAGATAAGATTTCTAACCTTTGAATTATTTATTATTTTCTTATATGTACTAATATTTAAGTAATTTTGAGATAAAGTTTCTTCTGTTTTCTCTTTTATAAAATCTATTAGCATACTTTCTGTTACATCTTCATACTCTTCTGGTATTTCTATACTAGAATGATTCAAATCAAAAATATCAAACAGTTCTGAATCTATTAATTTTACAACATCTGGTTTTACTTTTCTAAAAAATCTAGATGTTTTTATTGATACTCTTCCATTTTCTATTTCATCATAAAGTCCATATCTTATAACATCTGTTATATCTAACATCTTCCAATAATATCTTTCTCTAACTTCCTTTGGTAGTTGTCTAGAAACAAATCTATCTGGATGTTTTATCATAAATTCTTCATCAAATGATTCTTCATCATATCTTTGAATATCAAAATCAAAATTCTTTATGTTACATCCCTTAACTCTAACACTTCCATTTTCAAAACTTCTATCAATTATATTGAAATCAATATTGGCTCTTGTTCCTGAAAAATCAAATCCTAAATCATAAAATCCTTCATATTCTTCAAATGAAATATCAGATAAATCACTACTATGTATTTCATCACTTATTTGTTCAAGTTCATTTTCTAAAAGCTTTTGATTTTCTTCAGTTAGATGAATCTTTTCATTTTCAAAATTTTTAGCTAAATCAAATATTTCTGCTACTTTTCTTTTTATTTCTCTAAATCTTTTTATAGACATTTTAGGCATAACTAATACATTCCTTTTCTATTTTACTTTTTAAAAAATAGATTTCTAATCTTTTCAAATATTTTCTTATACCAAGGATTAATTACTTCTACTAAGTCTGTTTGTTTATTTTCCTCTGATTTATTACTATCCTTTTTTTCTTTTTCAAATATATCTAATTCTATATTTCTAAATTTATCAGTATATTCTTTATAATAATTTTCTAAATTAAATTCTTTTCCTGACGGATACATTATTTGCTTTTTATAATAAAGTTTATTTATCTTATCATTTAATTTTTCCGAATTTAATAATGAACT
Organism: uncultured Clostridia bacterium; assembly: GCA_948517135.1. Classification (GTDB taxonomy): domain Bacteria; phylum Bacillota; class Clostridia; order TANB77; family CAG-508; genus Scatovivens. Next base: position 29,570 of record CAORJJ010000018.1, read on the forward strand.
ATTTACAAATACATTTGGTGAATTTGCTAAAATAATAAAATTATGTGCTATTTGTGGATTCTTAGTATAAATTGATACTCCTTCTGGTTTCTCTTCATTTATTATATTTAGAGCATTCTCAACTTTTCCTTCAATAATTTCAAAATTTATATTTTTATCTTTTAATCTTTCTTTTTCTAAATTTATTTCAGTATCAAATGAATGTTCTTCAATATATATTATATTTTTTGGTAAAAAATTTTTTTGATTTACACTAACTTTTCCATCATCTATTTCAATTACCTCATCAAACTTTTCATACATACATTCTTCAAAAGGCATAATCATAAGAGTATTACGACTGATGTTAAATTTTGCAAGTGCTTCTGCAAAAATAATTAGAACTAGATTTGACAAACTTAATTCATAATATTCAGTTTGTGATATTGTTATTGTATTTCTTGAATAAATCCCCCTCACAAAATATTTAATGACTTCTAATACATCATTAGTTTCTACAACTATATTTCCAATAGGTGCATAAAGTATTCCTCTATAATAGTCTGTTCCTTGCTTGTAATTATTATTTTTATTATATAAATCCTTTTCTTTATAAGCTTCATTAAAAACATTCAAAATATCATTGAAGGATATATCTACGTTTAACATTTCTATCATTTTTTCAAAATTTTCTTTATTTGCAATTAATCTTGATAAAATATAATTTAAAATTACATTAGATTAATC
>CAORJJ010000019.1:0-1118 GCA_948517135.1 uncultured Clostridia bacterium
CTATAAAAGAAAAAAGTGGTGAGTCAAAATTAATAGAAACTATAATAAACAATAAAAGAATGGAAATGGAAATATTCTATAAAGAATTTAATATAGAACAGACAGATAATGATTTATTTACTCAAGAATTAAACTTTAATGCTAAAGAAAATATTCAAAAACTTATGGGAAACATTATAACTAATAACAAATCAGTAGAATATAAAATCGCTTGTACACAAACATTAGAAATATTAAAACATATTCCAAAGTCATATTATAATAAAATAAATAGTAATTTTATTTCAAGATTAGAGCAAAATGTAGATCCAATTTATAAATTTAATATAGATAATAAAGTTGCATTTTCTGAGCTTGATATTACTAAAGATACAGAAGATTTGTTATTATTGATAAGTGATAAATTTTGGAAAAATGAAGGTAAACAAATATATATAGAAGATATATTTACAATTTAGGTGAAATTTAGGGACATTTCAAAGGTTTTTAGATGAAATTTAAGAATAGTCCTTAAATTTCATTTTTTTGTATAATTTAGCAATATTTTGTAAATAATATTTTTCATGAAAAAGAATATTATTTGGAAGATTTTAATTTATTTTATAATTTATAGTATAATTGGTTTTTTCATGGAAACTATTTATGGTGCATTTACAAAAGGAATGCTTGAAAGTAGAAAAAGCTTTCTTTATGGACCATTTTGTATTGTATATGGAATTGCTTCAATTATATTAATATTATGTTTAAACAAATATAAACATAATAATGTAAAACTCTTTTTATATGGAATGATTTTAGGGAGTAGTATAGAATATTTCTCAAGTTATATTGGAGAGGTTTTATTACATGTAAAATGGTGGGATTATTCAAATGATTTTTTAAATATTAATGGAAGAACTTGTCTTTATTATGCTGTAATGTGGGGAATATTATCTATAATATTAGTGAAATATGTGAATCCTTTTTTGGATAAATGTATTGATTTAGTTGTAAAAAATGTATCACAATATTTACTAAAACTTTCTATTACTACAATAACATTATTTATGATATTTGATGGTGCTTTAACTTGTTATGCATTAGATAATTTTTTAGTGAGAGTAGCAAATGAATATAAT
>CAORJJ010000019.1:1128-9807 GCA_948517135.1 uncultured Clostridia bacterium
ATATAATATAAATATTAATGGAATTGAAAAAAGAGAGATTGATGACTTATTAGGAAATACATTTTCTAATGAACAAATGATAATGACATATCCTAATATTATTGTAACAAATGAAAACAATGAGACTATCCATGTGGGAAGTATTTTAAAAGATATCAAAAATTATTATTACAAATTTGAAAAATGAAATCTTGCAATGTATAAAAGCTTTTATTATTACAATTTTACTGATTGCAAGATTATGTAAAGCGTGTTATAATATATATAGCGTGTTTTTATAAGCGTTTCTTTAGTAACTAAAAAATCAAACAAAAAAGGAGAGACAGTATGGAACTTTTTGAAACAAAGGAAAGTAAAGCTACAAGATTACAAAAAGAGCAGAAAGAATTTGAGGAAGAACAGCGGAAGAAACAAGAAAAGGAAAAACAGGAAAGGGAGAGAATAAAAAAAGAAAAAGAAGATAAGTTTATGGAAGAGCTGGAACAGAAAAAACAGAAAAAGATAATAACCCTTGTTCTTAGCGATTATGAGGGAAATGACTGGAAAGAACTGGCAATGAATTATCTTTTAGAAAAAGGGTATGTATGCGTCCAGAATGATGTAACTTCTACTAAGTGCAGTGCCCATTATGTACTCACCTTTGTAAGGAGAGACTATACAAGTTTTTTCTTAAATATTAAAAAGTAAATTAGATGACTGAAGTGCGCAAAAGTAGAAGGACTGGTTAATACCAGTCTTTTTGCATATTATATATTTGAATTTCACTTGTAAAAAATAGTTGTTAGTGATAAGATATTAAAGAATATTAATATGAGGAAAAGAATATGTATAAAAAAATATCAATAATTGGAGCACCAGGAACAGGCAAAACTACACTTGCAAATAAATTATCAGAAATATTTCATATTAAAGCCACTCATATAGATGGATTACATCATTTGGAGAATTGGAAAATACGTGATAAAGCAGAAAGAGATAAAATGATATTAGATGTAGTTTCAAAAGATGAATGGATTATAGATGGTACATATAAATCAACATTAAAGCAAAGGCTTGAAAAATCAGATATTGTAATTTGGCTAGATTTTTCTACATTTGATCAATTAAAAGGAATTATAACAAGATATATAAAAAATAAAGGAATAGAAAAGCCTGATATACCAGGGTGCAAAGAGAAAATGGATAGAGAATTTTTTTTCTATGTCCTAAAATATAATAAGAAAAAGAGAAATATTATTGTAGAAAATTTGGAAGAGATAGATAAAAATAAAGTGCTAATATTCAAGAATAGAAAAACATTAAATAAGTGGTTAGGAGGACTTATATAAAATATATGGCAAAGAAAAGTATTGCAAAAAATTATATATATAACATGGTATATCAAGTTTTAACACTTATATTACCATTAATTACAACTCCATATTTATCAAGGGTATTAGGAGCAGAAGGAAATGGTATTTATAGTTATACATATGCAATAGTCACATATTTCATATTATTTGGATCTCTCGGAGTTGCTTTATATGGGCAAAGAGAAATTGCATATGCACAAGAATATCCAGAAAAGAGAAAAAAGATTTTTATAGAAATTGTTATTTTTAGATTTATAACAATACTTATTGCAACAGTATTCTATTTCTTTCTTTTTGTAAAAGGTGCAGAATATCAAATATATTATCAGATACTTATGTTAGAACTTGTTGCGGCAGCATTTGATATTAGCTGGTTCTTTCAGGGATTAGAGGAATTTAAAAAAACTGTTATAAGAAATGTTTTAGTAAGAATTTGTAGTGTGAGTTTAGTTTTTCTTTTAGTTAAAACAAGAGAAGATTTAGCTAAATTTACATTAATATACTCTTTAGCAGATTTTATTGGAAATTTATCATTATGGTTATATCTTCCAAAATATTTTAAAGGAATAAAGATTGAAAATATAAATGTAAAACAACATTTACCACATATTGTTTTACTATTCATACCACAAATTGCAAACCAAATATACAAAATATTAGATACAACAATGATAGGTTGGTTAATAACTGATAAATCAGAAACAGGATATTATGAACAAGGTCATAAAGTAATTAGATTATTACTTACAGTTGTAAATTCTTTAGGTGTAGTTATGATACCTAGAATGGCAAATGCCTTTGCAAATAATGATAAAAAGCAAATAAAATCATATATGAAAATGTCGTTTAATTTTACATTTTTTCTATCATTTCCAATTATGTTTGGAATTGTAAGTATTTCAAGGAACTTTGTGCCAGTATTTTTTGGCGCAGGGTATGATAAAGTAACTTCTATAATATATATATTAAGTCCAATGGTATTATTAATGGGGCTTGCAAATGTTCTAGGAACACAATATTTGCTTCCTTTAAAAAAACAAAAAGAATATACATTTTCAGTAACAATTGGAGTTATAGTTAATTTTATTTTAAATTATATATTAATAACATTGTATCAATCAATAGGTGCAGCAATTGCAACTGTTTTATCACAAATCGTTGTAGATGTACTTCAATATAATCATGTAAAAAAAGAAGTAACATTAAAAGAACTATTTAATTTATGTTCAAAATATATAATTTCTGCTATTGCTATGTTTGCATTATGTTTTGGAGTGAAATGTATATTAAATATAAATATAATTTCTCAAAATATATTTGACTTAGCAACAAATATGAAACTAAATAAAGAATATTTATTTAATATAGTGTCAATTATACTTCAAGTAGGAGTTGGAGCAATAACTTATATTGTAATGCTTATAGCTTTAAAAGATGAATATGTTTATAAATTTATAGATAGAGTTAAATCACGTTTTTTTAAAAAGAAAATAGTATAAAGGATGTTTTATGGAAGAGAAAAAAATTCTAGCAATTTTTGGTGGTTCTTTTAATCCACCACTTAATTCACATTTTTCATTAGCACAACAGATTGTTAATGAATATGAAAATATAGAGAAAGTAATATTTGTACCAGTAAATTCAAAATATGAAAAAGAAGGTTTACTAGAAAATGAACATAGATATAATATGCTAAAATTAGTTTGTGATAAAAATAAAGATTTTATTGTATCAGATATTGAACTAAAACAAGAAAAACAACTGCATACAATAGAAACATTAGAACTATTACAAAATGAATATCCCAATAATATAATTTGTTTTACAATGGGAACAGATAACTTAAAAGAAATATCTAAATGGGGATCAAGTGAAAAATTAGTTACAGATTTTAAGATTTTAGTTTTAGAGCGTGATGAAGATAGTATGGATGAAATAATTAAAAATGATGAATTCTTATTAAAATATAAGGAATCATTCATAAAATTGAAAGAAAATATAAGAAGCAATATAAGTTCAACATTTGTAAGAGAAAAAATTAAACGAGGAAAAAGCATAAGATATTTAACTCCAGATGAAGTCTATTATTATATAAAAGAAAATAATTTGTATTGACCTAAAAAATGGTTAGAAAGGGCTGTATATGTTAGAAAAGCAAAGATTATTTAAAGAGGCTGAAAATGCAATTAGATGGATTCACGATTATGTAGAAAGAATTGGTGCTAAAGGTGTTGTTGTTGGAAATAGTGGAGGTAAAGATTCTGCAACAGTAATTGCAATGGCAACCAAAGCACTTGGAAAAGAAAGAGTATTAACAATTGCAATGCCTTGCAATTCAATACAATCAGATTTAGAAGATGCTAGACTTGTTGCACAAAAATTTGAAGTTCCATTTATAAAAGTGGATTTGTCTAACTCTTATAACGAACTTGAAAATACAATAAATAGTACTTTAATTAACATAGAATTAAATAAAGAAGCAAAAATAAATGTAAAACCAAGACTTAGAATGACAACATTGTATGCAATTGCCCAAAGTTTAGGATATCTTGTAATCGGAACAGGAAATCTTTGTGAGAGAATGGTTGGTTATACTACTAAATGGGGAGATAGTGCATCAGATTTTAATCCAATAGCAAATTTTACTGTTGAAGAAGTTTTAGCAATTGGAGAATATTTAGGAGTTCCAGATAAGATTATTCATAAAGCACCAAATGATGGTTTAGGTGGACAAACAGATGAAGAGAAAATGGGGATTACTTATAAACAAATTGCTGAATATATTGAAACTGGAAAAACAGATCTTGATGCAATGAAAAGTATAGAAAAAAGAAATAAATCTTCAAAACATAAAAGAGAAGCTGTACCAGTTTATGAAGTTGAAAGAAAAAAATATTTAGAGTAAATATGGAGAGATACAAATGGAAGAAGATAAAAAAAGAGAAGATTTTGCATCAATAGAACCAGGATTAAATAGAGTACTTGAAAATAATAAAGAAATATCACCTGAATTTAAAGAATTGGCAAGAGCTTGTTTTGGAAGAATTTTCTATATGCTTGGAGAAAAAAACTTTAAACGTTGGATAGATATGAAACAAATGAAAGCTCAAATAAAGGATGTTATTATTGAGGCAATGACTGATGAAGATAAAGCTAAATATCCAATTTGGGCAGGTTATTATACTTTTAATACTAATAGAATAAAATTATCAATGGAATATGGAGAAGACAGTATTAAAGAGACAAATGTACATGAAACTTTTCACTTAATAACAGATAAGAAGAATTTGTTTTGTACTTTTTTAAACGAAGGGCTAACAGAACATATGAAGGGAATGGCAATAAATGAAGCAAATACATATCATAGTAATGTAAATTCGGTAAAATTTCTTCATGAGATTTTTGGAGATTCTTTATATAAAGCATACCTTATTGGAAAAGATGGATTTGATGAGCAAATATTGAGTTTAATAAATTATGATGGGAAATCAAACATTAGTGATGTTAAAAGTTTTTATTCTAACTTAGATGTGTTTCATAAATATGAATATAAAAGGCAAGAAAATAAGAATTTTAGGAGAAAAGGTGCAACACCAGAGATTATAGATCGATCTGATAAAAATTTTCAAGTTGCAAAAAATGATTATGAATCAATAAAACCTGAAATATTATCAATGTATCAAAAACTTATTGCAGGAAGAATTGCAGAAATGACCCAAAATATGGAATTCTATAAAAATGGAAATAATGGTATTGAATTAGATTTAGAAGGTGTTTCTAGATCTATAAGAAAATTGATTGATAATGCAAGCATAGATGATTTCTTGAAAGAAGATGGATTTGTAGCTATTGCAGACTGGAAAGCACAAGCAAGTAAATTAGCTGCAGAACAAGTTTTAGAAAATAGCCATATATTAGTTGGATATGAAGACAATGAACGTGAAGCAAGAAAACAAGAATTAATTTCAAAAATTACACCAACTATTATTGCAAATAGTAAACAAATAGCAATAAACTCTCCATCAATAAGAAATTCAGATATCACACTAGAAGAAAATTCTAATATGGTATCAAAATTGTTTGAAAAAAGATTAAGCAATAGTATGAATATAACTCAATATATTGAAACAACTAGTAAAATTGCTGGTATTATGAATATACCTGATGCAGAATTAGATAATCTTTTAATTAAATATAATATAGAATATTTTGGAGATTTGGGAAATTTTAAGAAAATAAATGAAACAATAAAAGAAGTTTTTCCTAAAATTCAAAAATTAAATGAATTACAGGAACAAAGAAAAAAAGATACTATTACATCAGAATATAAACAAATTGCAGATGGTAAATTTATTGAAAAAAGAGATAACCAAATATTTTTAGTAGAACTAAGTGAAAGTGGAGAATTTTCAGAACAAGAGGTAAGATTTCCTAAAGAAATACTTTTTTCAAAAGATAGTACTAGAACAGAAGTAGATTTTTCAAAAGGGTTACAAAATTTAAAAGTTAAAATAAATAGGAAACCAGTTGAAATGGGTCAAACACTTAGTTTGCAAGATATTAAAGATATGGAACTTGCAAATGCGTTTTCAAAAGAAATTGAAAAGAATATTAGAAGTGGAAAGTATACTAGAATATTAGATGATGCTAAAAATCCATGGGAAACAAAAGGAATTGCTTATACAGCAGATATAGATAAAAGAAGCAGAGAAATAATATTTGATCAATATATTTCAGATTTAAAATCAATAATAAGAATAATACCAGAATCACAAAGAACTAATTTAATTACAAGTAAATCTGAAATGTTGCTTGATCAAGTTTTTAGAATTCCAAAAGAACGCCAATCTGATGGAACTATGAAAAGAAATGAAGATATAGAAACTGAATATAAAAGATTTTCTAATGCAATTGTTAATTCTGTAAGAAAAGATTCAATAGGAAAATTAGAGTTAGGAAGTATTAAACGTGCATCAGAAGTCTTATCTAATGAAAGAAAAGAGATTGTAGAAGAGAATAGTAAATCAGCAGTTATATACTTTAGAAATCCACAAGTTAGAAAAGATTATGAGATAAAAAGTAGATCAGAAGCTATTAGAAATACTAAGAAGGCTCTAGTTGAAGTACCACAAAGTTTCGATTGCTCTCAATTTTATGAATATGAAGGTGAAATTCCACTAGATGAAATACCTTTTCATTTAAAAGGAGTAAGTACAACACAAAGAGTAGATTCAAGAAATATTAAATTTTCATATGATAATTTTGCCCAATCTATTAAAGGATTACTTTCAAAATATCCAGAAAAAATACATTACGAATTATTTGATAAAATATTTGAAAAACAAATGCAAGAAACATTTTTAGTTTCTGAACAAACAGAAACTAAATCTGTAATTATACAGGCACTAGATTCTGTAAGAGATGCACTAGAAGAAAAAATATTTGATGATAGTGTTGAAGTAAATGATGAGAAAATAAATGAAAATTTAGCTATATTAAATAATAACAGAATTGAAAAAATAAAAGAAGAAAAAAAGAGCTTAGGAGTAAAATTTGATTCAAAGGATGCACAAAATATGTTTTCTACTTTTACTGATTTATTAGAAATAGTAAAAAATAGCGGAATTAAAACTGATGAGGTGGCAGAAACAGTAAAAGGTATTATGTCTGCGCAAATGGAAAAAGATAATAAAAAAGCAAATAATGCACCAAATTTAGATGATTAAAATAAAACTCTTCACAAAAAATGTGAAGAGTTCATTTTTATTTATTTAATAATTCTTGTTTTAGATTCCATAAATTTTGAGATAAATCTACGAAGTATTTATGTGGGTTATCTATACGTTTTATTTCATCCCAGAAAGAATCTAAATCATGTTTTGAATATTCAGCAATTTCTTTTAAAGAAGGTGATTTATAAATTAAATTTCCATTATCAAATATTTTGGTTTGAAGTTCTTTAACATAGTAATTTTTTAATATTTTTCTTCTCCAAGTATTTTCAGGATCAAATATAGTATATTCACCTTCTAAAATTTCTTCATCATGTAGTGTTACTAAATCTGCAATAGCAGTATTAGTTTCTTTTGAATAAAATCTATATAGTTTTTTGAAACTAGGATTTGTTACTTTTACAACATTTTCACTAATTTTTATTTTTGGAATAATAGTGTTATTTTTTTCTATAGCAACAAGTTTGTATACTCCACCAAAAACAGGATCACTTTTTGCAGTAATTAAATTTTCGCCAACTCCAAATAAATCAATTTTAGCATTTTGTTCAAAAAGTGATGATATTAAACGTTCGTCTAAAGAATTAGTTACGCATATTTTGCAGTCACTAAAACCTGATTCATCTAATCTTTTTCTAACTTCTTTTGAAAGATATGCTAAATCTCCACTATCAAGCCTAACAGCAACTGGACGTATACCCTTAGGAACTAAAACTTCATTAAATACTTTTATAGCATTTGGTAAACCACTTTCCAATGTATTATAAGTATCAATTAGAAAGGTACATCCATTAGGATAAATTTCAGCATAAGCTTTAAATGCTTCATATTCAGAATCAAAACTTTGAATCCAGCTATGAGCCATAGTTCCACTTGCAGTAACATTAAATTCTTTTGCAGATATACTACAAGAAGTTCCGAACAGCTCCACCAATAATTGCAGCTCTAGCACCAAGTATTGCTGCATCAGGACCATGAGCTCTTCTTGCACCAAATTCCATTACAGGGCAATTTTTTGCTTGATTTACAATTCTTCTAGTTTTTGTTGCAATTAAACTTTGATGATTTACAGTTAGAAGAAACATTGTTTCTAAAAGTTGTGCTTGAATAATAGGGGCTTTAATAGTAATTAATGGTTCGTTTGGAAAAACAACAGTTCCTTCAGGAACAGCCCAAATATCACCAGTAAATTTAAAATCTCTCAAATAGTTTAAAAATTCATCAGAAAAGATATTTTGAGATTTTAAAAATTCTATATCTTCATCAGTAAAATGTAAATCATTTATAAAATTTATTATTTGTTCTAAACCAGCAAATATTGCAAATCCACCATTATCAGGGATTTTTCTAAAAAAGACATCAAAATAGGCAATATCATTCATATTTTTAACAAAGTATCCATTTGCCATTGTAAATTCATAGAAATCTGCAATAAGCTCTAAATTTCTTTTATTCATAATTATTCTCCATTTCAAATTATTTACTCTAGTATATTTATAATAGTAAAAAGTGTCAATGTTTATACATAAATGAAAAAAATAGATAAATTGAAATACATATATTAAGAAAATTAATTTTCATCTTTCTAAAAAATG
>CAORJJ010000019.1:9817-29453 GCA_948517135.1 uncultured Clostridia bacterium
GACAAACATAATTTTTTCGTATAAAATAATATTGTTATTTAAAAGTTTTATATGTAAATTGAAACAAAAAAATATTTGTACAAAGAAAGGAATTTATATGGGAAACAGTACAATAGATGAAATAAATGAAGAATTTGAAGAGGTCAAAGTAGCAAGAAGACCTAAAAAAAGAAGTAATCGAAAAAAGGATGTTAAAAGAAATATAAATAAAAAATCCAAAAAAGAAAATAAGCTACAAATTATTTTTACAGTATTATTCTCACTTGGAACTGCAGGAATAATTTTTGTATTATTCTTATTATATGGACCTTTTTCTGGATTTAGAGAATGGCTTGTTACTACTGCCATGACAACAATGACTCATCAATATTTTGCAACATGGTTTTATGATGATGAGACAATTGCTTACATATTAGATAAAAATAAAATCATTGAATCAGGAGAATCTTCAGATTCAAGTGCTATAAATGTTGGATTAAGCAACAAAAAAGTTACTGAATATAAGAATGAATATGAAAGAGCAATCTTAGAAAGAGATGATGATAACAATGATTACAAAATAATTGAAATTTCAGGAAAAACATATGATGGTTATTTAGTTGCTGTATATGATCCTAGTAGAATTCAAACTGTTGTTACAGATAATCTAGGGGTATCAGGACAATACTTAACTAAAATGGCAAAAAATCATGATGCATTGCTTGCAATAAATGGTGGTGGATTTGATGATCCAAACTTTAATAGTACTGGTGGTTCACCATTAGGAATTACAGTTTGTGGTGGAAAATATGTAACTGAAAAAACATATGCAGGAGCAGGTGGAATAATAGGATTTACTGATGAAGATAAATTGTATTTAGGTAAATGTTCATTATCAGAAGCTAAAAAGCAAGGAATTAGAGATTGTGTTACATTTGGACCATTTTTAATTGTAAATGGAAAACCATCAGAAGTATTAGGAAATGGTGGTTGGGGTACAGCTCCAAGAACTGCTATTGCACAAAGAAAAGATGGAATAGTATTATTCTTAGTTCTTAATGGAAGAAGAGGAACAAAAACTGGTGCAGATATGGATGATTTAATAGATATATTACAAGATTATGGAGCATACAATGCTGCAAACTTAGATGGTGGAACATCTAGTGTATTGGTTGTAGGAGATACAATAGTTAATGATCCAATAGATAGTACTGGTGCTCATAAAACAAGACCAATTTCAACAGGATTCATTGTTACAAAAGATGATAGCGATGACTCTGATCATAAAGTTGTAGCAGATAAATTAGGTGAATAATTATAAAAACAAAGTCTCTTAAATCTAATTTTAAGAGACTTTTAAAATTATAAAAAATATATTGATTTGTGAATTTTTTTAAAATATAATAGGAAAGAATTTATATAGTAAATTTGAGGAATTATATATGCCAGATTTTGAAATTTTTAATGGTGATACAAAAAAAGTTTTTAAAATGTTTAAATATGATAGTGTTGCTTTTATATTTGTGATATTAGTTGCAGTAGTTATTGCAATCTTTATATCTGCATCAATAATATTTTATATAAACACACAAAATTCTGATAAAATTCAATCAGGGGTTTTTATTAAAGGCGTAAATGTTTCTGGATTAACAAAAGAAGAAGCAATTACTTTAGTTAATGAAGAATTAAAAAAACAGATGAATGATCATATTGAACTTGTTTATAAAAACTCAAATTATTATGTAGAAGTAGAACAAATTGAAGCTAAATTTGATATAGAATCTTCAGTTAATTTTGCATTAAACTTAGCTAAAACAGGAACATTTTGGGAAAATATTAGCCAATATATAAATGTTCTTATGGCAAATATAAATATTGAGCCAGTTTTAGTGTATAATGACGAAGCATTAACTAATTATTTAAAAAATATAGAAGCATTTTTGCCAGATCAGTTAGAACAACCAGCTTATTATGTTGATGATGGTCGACTTATTATTACAAATGGCGTTAATGGAGCAGGAATAGTATATGATGAATTAAAAAAAGAAATTGTAGAAGCAATTCAGGATATTAGCTATTCTAATAAATATATAAAAATTCCTACATATGTTCAATATCCAGATCCAATAGATTTAGAACCAATTCATGCAGATATTTATAGAGAAGTGCAAGATGCATATTTTACAACAGAGCCATATGCTGTTTTTGCAGATGTTACAGGTATTGATTTTGATGTAGAACAAATGCAAAATGCAATAAATGATAATCCTGAAGCTGAAGAATATGCAATAGATTTAGTTTATACAAAAGCAGATGTTACCGTTCAGGATTTTGGAAGAGAAGCATTTCCACATTTATTAGGTTCATTTTCTACTAAATATTCTACAAGCAATACAGATAGAACTACTAATTTAAGATTAGCCGCAAATAAGATTGATGGAACTGTTGTTATGCCAGGTGAAATCTTTTCTTATAATAAAGTAGTAGGAAAAAGAACAATAGCAGCTGGATATAAAGAAGCAGCTATATATCAAGATGGTGAAGTTACAAACGGACTTGGTGGAGGAATTTGCCAGATTTCTACAACTTTATATAATGCAGTTATAGAATCAGGAATGTTAATAGAAGAAAGAAGAAATCACATGTTTGTTCCTTCATATGCTGATGCAGGTAAAGATGCCACAGTTGTATGGGGATCAACAGATTTTAAGTTTGAAAATAGAAGAGATTATCCTATAAAAATAGAGGCATCAGTAAATGGAGGAATAGCAAATGTTAGTATATATGGCTTGAAAACTGATGAAGAATATGATAGATATGATTTGTCAATTGAAAGTAGAGTAATAAAAAATACTAGCAAAACTTTAGTAGCAGAATCTTATAGAGTATATAAAGATGAAGAAGGAAGAATTGTAAAAAGAGATAAATTATATACAGATACGTATAAAAAACATTAATAGATTGTGAGTGAAAATATGAGAATTAGAAGAAAGAAATGGGCAAAAGAAGAATTAGAAAATGCAAAATTTTATATAGATAAACCAGAGGAATTTAAAGGAAATTGGAATTCTAAATTTTCGAAAAAACAAGATTTGCATATTGAACTTGGTTGTGGAAAAGGAAGTTTTATATCTAATTTAGCATCTTCACATAGAAATATAAATTATATTGCAGTAGATATGATAGAGGCAATGTTAGGACTTTCCAAAAGAAATATTGAGAATTCATATAATTTTGAATATCCAGAAAATTTATTTTTAATTAGAGCAAATGTTGAACAAATTTTTAATATATTTGATGAAAATGATGAAATAAAAAGGATATATATAAATTTTTGTAATCCATGGCCTAAGAAAAAACATAACAAAAAAAGATTAACACATACAAGACAATTAGAAAATTATAAAAAGTTTTTAAGCTCAAATGGTGAAATTTATTTTAAAACAGATTCAGATGAATTATTTGAAGCAAGTTTAGAATACTTCACTGAGTCAGGTTATGAAATAATATCAAAAACATATGATTTGCACAATGAAGCAATTTTTGAAGAAAATATTATTACAGAACATGAAAAAATGTTCTCAGAAGAAGGAATAAAAATAAAAGCATTGATAGCAAAACTAAAATAGATATTTAACCTTAATAAATTTTAAGTTTATTTTAAGGTTATATATATAAAATCCTAGAGGAAAAACAAATTTAAAGGAGGACAAGACTTTGATAGAAGTAAAAAATGTTACTAAAAAATATGGTAATTTCTATGCAGTTAGAAATATCAATTTCGAAGTCAAAGATGGAGAAATAGTTGGCTTTCTTGGTCGTAATGGAGCAGGAAAAAGTACAACTATGAACATGATTACAGGTTTTATCGAACCTACATCAGGAGAAATAATTGTTGATGGTTATAATATTGACCATAAGCCGAAAAAAGTAAAATCTCAAATTGGTTATATGCCTGAAGGAACACCATTGTATTCAGATTTAACAGTAAAAGAGTTTATAACTTATATGGCTAATTTAAAAATGATACCAAGGAAAAATCGTAAAGAAGCTGTAAAAAAAGCAATTGAAGAAACAGGATTAGAAAAAGTACAAAATAACTTAACTAAAAGTCTATCAAGAGGTTATAAACAAAGAGTAAGTTTAGCTGGTGCAATTGTAGGAAATCCAAAAATATTAATTTTAGATGAGCCAACTGTTGGACTAGATCCAAAACAAGTTATTGAAATAAGAGAACTTATTAAATCTTTTGGAAAGGATCATACTGTATTTATTAGTTCACATATTCTTCCTGAGATAAATCAAATTTGTGATAAAATTATTGTTATTGACAAAGGAGAAATTGTTGCAGTAGATACACCTAAAAATCTTGAAAAGAACACAACAGATAAAACAGTTTTAAAAGTTGTTGTTGACGATATGAATAATAAATTTGAAAGTTTAAAAAGTAAAGTAGATGAAATTAAACAAATTAAATTTGTTAAAGAAAATGAAGATAAAAGTAAAGAATATTTAGTTGAAGCATCTTCTGAAAATGATATAAGAAGAAAATTAAGTGTAGAATGTGTAAATGAAAATATTATTATTCTTGAAATGTCACTTTCAGAAAATTCGTTAGAAGATGCATTCATTAAACTTGTTGAAGACAGAAAAGAATATAGTCAAAAAGAAGTAGAAAAAATGCAATATGATAGAGAAATTGAAGAACTAAGAGAAGAAGAAAATAAGCGTAAAGAAGAAAAAGAAAATAGAAAACAAGCTATAAAAGAAGAAAAAGCACGTAAAAAAGCTGAGAAAGAAGCTAAAAAGGAAGCAAAAAATAATAAAGAAAATAATGAAGATAAAGGAGGTAATGAATAATGTTTGCTGTAATGAAAAAAGAATTAAAAAGTTATCTTTTATCTCCAACAGGATATATTTTTATAGGATTATTTTTACTAATTTTCAGTATATTTTTCTATTCAACAATATATCAAAGCCAAATATTAAATTTTGAATATTTATTTTATAATGGAGCTACAATTTTAACATTTATAACTCCAGTATTAACAATGAGATTGTTTGCAGAAGAAAGAAAAAGTGGAACAGAGCAATTAATACTTACTTCTCCAAGAAGTATTACTTCGGTCGTTTTAGGAAAATTTTTAGCTGCAGCAGTAATAATGATTATTACCGAAATTTGTACATTAATGTATTTTGCAATTTTAAGCCATTTTGGAAAACCATCTTTAATAGTAGCATTAAGTACATTATTTGGATTTTTCTTATTAAGTTTAGCATACATTTCATTTGGTATGTTTGCATCAAGTATTACAGAAAATCAAATAGTTGCATCAGTTATTACAATTGGTGTATTTATGGCATTATGGTTTATGCCTGGGATGGGAGGAGCATTTGAATCTGTTGAAATATTCTCACTAATATACAAATTTGACAATTTTGCAGTTGGATTAATTTCAATTTCAGATATAATTACATTTGTTTCTTTTACAGTATTATTTGTATTACTTACAATACTTACTTTACAAAGAAGAAAAAGTGTAAAATAGAAAGGAGAGATGAAATTAATGGAAGATAATCAACCAATCAAAAATAAAACAACATTAAAAGAAAAGATATCTTTAAGAATAAGAAGAGGATGGCTTGTAAATAGAACAGTAACAATATTATTAATTTTAATTTTGTTTGCAGCATATGTTTGTTTAAATCTTTGGACTGGAACTATTGAATTACCAGAAATTGATGTTACAGAAAACAAAATATATACTTTATCAGATACTTCAAAAAATGCAATTCAAAAGATAAACCAAGATATAACAATTTATGCTTATGGATTTGAAGAAGATGCAAGTCAAATAAAACTTTTAAAACAATATAATGAAGTAAATGAAAAAATAAAATATGAAATATTAACTGAAGAATCAAATTATGATATGATTAAAGAACATGATTTAAGAAATGGATATTATATAATGATATTAAAGTCTAGTGATTCAGAAAAAGTAATAGACGCATCTACAGATTTTTACACATATGATTATACAACATCTCAAAAAATAGATACTACAGAGCAAACAATTACAAACTCAATTCTTTCTTTAACAGAAGAAAATAAACCAAAAATTTATTTTACTGAAGGACATGGTGAGTTTAGTTTTTCAGAAATGCAAGTTCTTACAACATATTTACAAAATGAATCATTTGAAATAAATAATGTAAATTTAGTTACAACAGGAGCAGTCCCAGAAGATTGTGATATATTAGCAATTATGTCACCATCAAGTGATATTATGGAATCAGAGGCTCAAGCAATTAAAAATTATATAAATAAAGGTGGAAATATTTATTATTCACAAGATGTTGTATCACAAGAAACTACTTTACCAATTTTGCAAACAGTACTTGATGAATTTGGTATATCAATTCCTAATGGATATACATTAGAATATGAAGAAAATAAAACAGCTTCAGGATATCCGAATATATTTATGCCAGTAGTATCTACTACAAGTCAAATAACACAAGATATTTATACAGATAGCTATATGTGGCTTGTATATGCTGGAAAAATAAATTTTGCAGATGATACAACATTGCAAAATCTAAATGTAGAAAAGGAAACATTATTATCATCTAGTGATAAAGCGATTTTTGTTACAAATTTAGGATCAGATTTGCAAGCAGCAATGCAATCTGGAACACCAGGGAAATCTGAAATCGCATCATTATTAACAAAAACTATAAATTCTACAAACGAAAATGGAGAAAGTACTTCTGTTCAATCAAAATTAGTTGTATCGGCATCAGGAAGCTTCATAAGTGATTATGTAATTAATGCTTTAAGTGAAAATTATCCATTATCATATCTAGGAAGTAATAAAGATTTTGTTATAAATTCAATGGCTTACTTAGGAGATAAAGGAAATACATTAACAATAAGAAAAGATATGGCAAGTTCAACATATATGCCAACTGAAACAGAAAATAAAATTGTTATAACACTTATTTTTGCAATCCCATTTGTAATTATTGGAATTGGAGTAATAATTGGAAGATATAGAAAGAGAAGAAAATAGAAAATAGCCAGAAAGATGTACATAAAACGTACATCTTTTATTTTATGTAAATTAAAAAACTAATTCTTATGCTATGAAAAAACGAGAAAAAATGAGATAAATTAGTAATTTTGAATGAAAAAAATAATAAGATAAACAGTAATATAAACTTTTTGACTGAAATTACCGATAATTTGATTTAATTTGAAATTTGCTTTTTAGCTAAAATGAGAGTATTATAGTCTTGTAGAAATGGATATATAAAGAAATTTGTCCAAAATTTACTTTATATACTATTTATACGATCTTATAAAACAGGAGAGTTTTTATGAAAAAGAAAACACACAAAAAGGAAAATGCTTCTAGTGGTCACTCCTCAGATGGGCCCAAGCAGGTAATTTTCAAAAACTATATTGAAGAAATGGAGGAAAAAACAGGAGAGTTTATTAAGAGAAATCCATCATTAATGGATACAAAATTTTATTTATTTCAAACAATCCAAAATAAGGATTTAGTTAGAGATATGATTTTTAATTTAGCATATTTTTATGATGTTAATTATACTGGTAATAAAGATTTTATTCATATTCCAAATATAAGTAACATATTAGATAATATTTTAAAATATCCAATCATGCTAGCAACCCAAAAAGATGAATATGGAAGTGAAGATATATTAGGTGTTACAACTGTAAAAATTGAAAATAATAAATCAATTAGTGAAAACCCATATTTTCCAACATCAAATGAAACAGTTTTGACTATTAGTGGAGTATTAACAAAACCAAACGCTGTAAATAGTAATAATATCAAGATTAGAGGTATAGGAAAAGAACTAATCAAATCGTCAATAAGGGCAGCATATACTGTTAATAAGACACAAAAAATAAGATTAATTTGTGAAGTTGATTGTAGAAATATGAATAGTTTTAATGCTGTTGTAAAAGCTATTAAGGAACTTCAAGAAGAAAAAATAAATGTAAATGTGGCTGTAAGTGGATATTATGAAATATTAAATTCTCAAGGTGATTTAGAAGAAGCACCAACATTCATTTTAGAAATGGATTTAGGAGAGAATAGAAATATATTAAATGAGAAAGTAGAATTTAACTATTTGGATTGTAAATCTACAGAATTATTTTCAGAGTTAAATAATGTACTTGAAGAAAATACTAAAGAATTAAAGCAATATGTAAATAAAAAGGATGATAAAACAGTAATTTATCATAGTTTAGAACCATTTAATGCTTTAAATGTTTCCATAGAAGTAGGAAATACAGCAAATGGAAATGAAAGAGTGCCAAGTATAAAAGAACTAGAGTATGTTCAGAAGGATTTAATTTAAGATAATTGTAGAAAAGAGAGAATAAAGTATGAAAAAAGAAAAATTTAATATTAAAATTGAAAGAAATCTTTTAAGATTAAACTGTAAAGGAAAAATAACAACTGCTGTATATCCAAAAGTTTTCGGAAATAAAGAAAAAAATAATTTCATAGGAATAGATACAGAAGATTATATTTTAAAAATAAAAACTCCAATTTGTCAAAGCATATCAGATGCATTTAATAAATTAGAAGAAATAACAAACGTTGTTTATGTTGAATTATATAATTTAAAAGAAATAATATGGTCATTTTCAAATTTTGAGGATTTAGAGTTATCAAATAAAATTTCTTTAACAATTAATAAAGAATTTTATGAAGAAATTAAGAAAGCAAATAATAATTTACCTGAAAAAATTGAAGATGCATATAAAAATATAAAAGAACAATTTAAAAATAAATCAAAGATTTTAGAAAATATCTTTGGAAAATGTACATTAAAAATTGCAAAAAATAATATTGAGTTATCAAATATAAATGTTAATTATTTATCAAGAATGGGAATATCAATTGATGAAGTATATTTCTTAACCGCTTTCATATTCAGTTTATTAGAGAAAAGTGAAGAACAAAGTTTATCTGAAGAGTTAAAAAGATTAAACAAAGTTAGTAAAATGTATTATTTAAAAGCAAATGAATCTATTAAAATTGTTGGAGAAGCTTTAAAGTCAAAACAATCAAGATTAGTAAGTCAATCAAAAATGAGCTTTGATGAAAAAATAGAATTAGCTAAAAAATATATGGAAGACGGTTATGAGACAAGATATAGTATGCAGAAATATCATAAATTAGTTGCTGCATCAGTAGTACTTATAAAAGATGCTATTTCTCAAGGAATTGATTATAAAGTTTTAAATGAAGCAAAAAGTATAGTTGAGTTAGACTTAAATGGTCATAAAGAATTTGTTATTGAGGGAAATAAGACAGATAGAGATAATTATATTTTCCCAATAATTACAGATGATAAATTTATCTCAAAACAAATTATGGCAGATTTTGGATTAAATGTACCTAAAGCTATATTATTAGAACAAGATATGGATCAAGAAGAAATTGAAGAATTAGCAAGTGAATTTTATAACAAGACAGCTGTTGTAAAGCCTAGAAATACAAATTATGGTACAGGTATAACTGTATTTAGTGAAAAAGTAAGTAAAAAAGATCTTTTACATGCTATTGAATATGCTTTTAAATTCGATACAAATGTTTTAATAGAAGAATATGCAAAAGGTATGGAATATAGATTTTTAGTTGTTGATGGTAAGTGCTTGAGTATAGCACATAGAAGAGCTGCAAGTGTTGTAGGAGATGGAAAGTCAACTATTGAAGAATTAATAGATATGAAAAATGATGAACCATGGCATAGATTAACTGGTTCACCAGTAAAAAAAGATCAATTAGTAATTGAGCATTTAGAATTACAAGGATATGATTATAATACAGTAATTCCAGAAGGAAAAAGAGTATTTTTAAGAACAAATTCAAATTGTTCAACTGGTGGTGAAACAATAGATTATACAGATGTTATTCCTACAAAGTTCAAAAAAATTGCAGAAAAAGCATCAAGAGCATTTGATGCAAAAATTTGTGGTGTAGATATTATAATTGATGATATGGAATCAGATGAATATGCAATTGTTGAAATCAACGATAATCCAGGATATTCAATAAATGAATGGCCTTATGAAGGTAAAGGTGAAAAAGTTGGTATTAGTATATTAAAGCTTTTAGATTTAGTTCAATAATAAATAAAATGAAATTTAAGGAGTGTCCTTAAATTTCATTTTTTATTTTTAAGAGATATTCTGGATTTAGTATTGCACTTGTTTTAAAAAGAATATTTTAAACTTTTTATATTTTTTATAAAAAGTACTTGATTTTTAAAAAACTATTTTGTATAATAATAATGTATTTTAAGTACGGAGATGAATAAGTATGTATTTACGTAATGTTAAGCGATTAAATCAAATATACTTAAATCATAAGTTAGAAATAACTTATTTACTTAACATAGGTAAAATGCAAGCAAAAATAGAATCAAAAAGAAGGTAGTATCATACTACCTTCTTATTTTTTTCTCTATAAATTTGCATTGAAAACATACATATAAATTTGGATAAAAATGTTCAAAAAATAATATCTTCAATTGATTACTTGAAATATAAAAAATAAAAGGAGAGTTGTGTTATGGTTGATGTAGTTATTGGTACTTTTTTTGGAGATGAAGGAAAGGGAAAGATAATAGATTTTCTTTCAAATGATGCAAAAATATCTATTAGATGTTCAGGAGGAAATAATGCAGGTCATACAATTAATGTAGATGGAAAGAAATTTGCTTTTCACTTAATTCCTTCAGGAATTTTAAATAGTGGAACAAAAGCTATTATAGGAAATGGTGTTGTTGTAAATCCACAAGTATTAATTGAAGAATTGGAAAATTTAAAAGAAAATAATATAGATATATCTAACTTTTATATTAGTGATAAAGCTCAGGTTATTATGCCTTATCATATAGCAATGGATGGACTACAAGAAGATTTAAGAGAGAACAAAATAGGAACTACAAAAAGAGGTATTGGTCCTGCATACTGTGACAAAATAGAAAGATCAGGTATAAGAATCGAAGATTTATATGCAGATAATTTTGAAGAGTTAGTAAAAGAGAATGTAAAAGCTAAAAATGTAATTTTCAAAAATTATGGTTATAAAGAATTTGATAGTGAAGAAATTGTAAAACAATATAAAGAATATGCAGAATATTTAAAACCATATGTAACAGATACAGTAAATATGTTGCATGAAGCTATTGAAAATAAAGAGAAAATACTTTGTGAAGGAGCACAAGCTACATTACTTGATATAGACTTAGGTAGTTATCCATATGTAACATCATCTAGTCCAACAATTGGTGGTGTATGTACAGGAACAGGAATAGGAGCAAAATATATTGGAAATGTTTATGGAGTATTGAAAGCATATTCATCAAGAGTTGGAGAAGGACCATATATTACAGAACAAAAAAATGAAATAGGAGATACTATAAGAGAATTAGGTCATGAATATGGAACAACAACTAAAAGACCTAGAAGATGCGGATGGCTTGATTTGGTTGCTTTAAAGTATAGCAGTATGGTAAATGGACTTACAGGATTAGCTATTAATCACGTAGATACAGTAGGAAAATTAGATAAAATTAAATTATGTGTTGCATATGACCATAATGGTGAGGTAAATATGAAATATTCAACTAACGCTAAATATATTTCTGAATGTAAGCCAGTTTATGAAGAATTTGAAGGAAACTTTGGAGATATAAGTAATGTTAAGAGAAGAGAAGATTTGCCAGAAAATGCTAAAAAATATTTGAATAGAATTGAAGAACTAGTTGGAGTTCCAATTAAATTTATTGGAACTGGAGCAGATAGAGAAGATATGATTGTTGTAGAATAGGAGAAGATATGGAAAATTTGAATAGTTTACTTGCTATATCTCCAATAGATGGAAGATATAGAAATATAACTGAAAATATTAGTGAATATTTTAGTGAATATGCTTATATAAAATATAGAGTTTTTGTTGAAATTGATTGGTTAAATTATTTATTACATATGAAAGAAATTACTGGAGAAGTACATGATTATACATCAATATTTAATGAAATAAAAAATAAATTTGATGTTAAACAAGCTGAAAGAGTAAAAGAAATCGAAAGCAAAATTAATCATGATGTAAAAGCAATAGAATATTATGTTAGAGAAAAATTAGAAGAATATTTGCTTGATAGATTTTGCTACTTAGTACATTTTGCGTGTACTTCTGAAGATATAAATAATATTGCATATGGAAAAATGATAAAAGATTTTATGAACAATATTCTATTTAAGAATATTGAAGAACTAATGGATACAGTAAAAAAAGAAGCAAAAGAATTATCTAATATTCCAATGCTTGGACATACTCATGGACAAAATGCTACTCCAACAACAGTTGGAAAAGAATTTGCAGTATTTATTTATAGATGGAATTCAATATATGAATATATCAAGAATATAAAATTGAAAGGTAAATTTAGTGGTGCTGTTGGTAATTTTAATGGTCATGTAATTAGTTATCCTGAAATTGATTGGATAAGTGTTTGTAAAGATTTTGTTGATAAACAAGGTTTAGAATTTAATCCATTAACAACACAAATTGAATCACATGATATGATATGTATGTTATTTAGTTATATGAAGTTATTTAATAATATAACAATGGACTTCAATAGTGATATGTGGATTTATATAAGTAGAGGAGATTTTAAACAAAAAACAATATCTGGAGAGGTAGGTTCTTCTATTATGCCTCATAAAGTAAATCCAATTAATCATGAAAACTCAATGGCAAATATTCGTATATCAAATTCAATATTCGAGTCACTTGCAACAAATTTGCAAGTTTCAAGAATGCAAAGAGATTTAAGTGATTCTTCTATGCTTAGAAATATTGGCGTTGGTTTTGCACATACTATTGTTTCAATAAAACAAACAATAAAGGGATTTGCTAAAATGGAAGTAAATAGAAATAAATTAGAAAAAGAACTTGAAGAGGCTCCAGAAGTATTAGCAGAAGCTATTCAAACGATTTTAAGAAAAAATGGTTATAACAATGCATATGAATTATTAAAAGAATTAACAAGAGGAAAAGAAATTTCAATAGAAGAAATAAGAAAATTTGTAAGCACTTTAGAAATAAATGAAAAAGATAAAGAAACTTTAATGAATTTAACTCCAAAAAAATATATAGGACTTGCAGAGATTTTAGCTAACATAGATTATTGATAACTTATGTAAAGTATGATATAATATGCGTGTCACAAAAACAAACAGTTTAGAAAGAGAGGATTTTATGATAGGTAAGATTGTACAGCTTATTGGTAAGACAGCAAGCGAAGACTTTGAAGTTGTTTATGGAATTCCTGAAAAGTCGACAGTTAATGGGCGGTACCAACTAAATTTTGGAGAAGTTGTATTAGGGAATCTTAGTCCTGATGCAAGTAGAACCTATATTTATGGTGGGCATCTCGTTAATGAAAAGGATGATGGGTTTAAAGAAATCATTGTATTTAATGACAATATTCCTGGAGAAGAAACAGAAGAATATTTATTACTCATTATTCCAAGCGGAGCTTTTCAGCTTAAGACAACAGCAAAGCGGATTGCTGGAAGATATGCTCATGAAGCAGTTTTGGAAATGCATCCAGGAGATATTGTGGAAATATCCAAGACTTTTAACGGAACAAGAACAGTATATATGGCAGTACAAGCAGATTACGAAATGTTTCTTATCAAAAGGAATCGGTGAGACAAATTGCAGGTAATGCAAGAAAAAGAGGCATACTGAATTTATTTGGTATGCCTCTTTTAAGATATATTTATTTGAAATAATTATAAAATACTAGCAATATATTGTAAAAAAGAAAATCAATTTATTTGAAAAAAAAATAATTAATGTTACTATATAATAAAATTAATATAATTCAAAGGAGAAAAAATGGAAGAAGATAAAAAATCTTTGGTCGAAGTAAAGAAGGAAAGAAAGGGAATAGGAAAGATAATAAATAATGTAGTTGAACTTATAAAGTCTAAAGTAAATAAAGACTATATTTTATCAGAAAGCTCACCAGAATTTTTAAAACGAAATAGAGATTTGATATTAAAAACTATAAAAATGGATTGTAAATATTTAAACCAAGTAGCAGATGATATATTATTAGAAGAATTGTCACAACAATCACTTCCAATTAATGGAATTATTGATACTGCCTTTAAAAGTGGATATCAACTTATTGCTGGAGAGTTTTATCGGGGAACCTAGTTCAGCAATTTTATTAGGAGAAAATGCTAAAATAGCAATATTACAATATATTAAAATGCAAGAAGGAAATCTTCAAAAAGCTGATTTATTTGGAGAATATAAATTAACTTCTCAAACGAAATTATCGTCAATATTAGAAAAATTAGATGAAAAACTATTATCAGATGTTGATTTTAAAAATCAAGTATTAGATTTAGCTGTTGAAAAAGATTATAGAATAACGCAACTTTCACCCAATTACTTAAAAAATAATGATAAATTAGCAG
Source organism: uncultured Clostridia bacterium (assembly GCA_948517135.1). Lineage (GTDB taxonomy): Bacteria > Bacillota > Clostridia > TANB77 > CAG-508 > Scatovivens. The sequence continues at coordinate 24,357 of CAORJJ010000019.1, forward strand.
AAAAATATTATAAAGATTTATTAGATGGTAGTAATGTAGAACAGTTATCAAATGCTAACATATTAAATATAGAATTGATAACAAATAAAAATTTCTTGAAAAATTATATTAATTTATTGTCTCAAAACGGTATTGATAAAGATACTATTATTAATACTTTAACACATAATGGAGAATGTATTGGCGCTTTAAAAAATAATTTAGAACTACTTCAATTGGTATTTGAACAAGTAACACCTTCAAATTTAGAAGAATTTTTTGATAAATTTTTTAGTAATGAAGAGCTAAAAGAAATTTTTAATAATCAAGAGATATTAACAGGAAAAATGTTACGTGTTAGCCAATTATATTCTAAAGATCCTAGTGTTTTACAGTCATTAAATGGAGAATTGCTTGGAGAACAATATCAAGATATACCAAATTATAAAATGCAATTAATTGCTAAAGATTCAAAATTTCAAAGCAAAATATTAGGATTAAATAATTATGAATATAGTTTGTACAATAAAATGACACAATTAGTTTCACATAAAACAGACAGATGGAACAGATTTGAGCAAAATATAATTGATAATTTATCTGATGGCTATTATGGGGAGTTAATTAATGACTTATATGAACAAGCAAAAAAGGAGACAAAATAACTACTGAAGAAATTGAAACTTTAACATTTCTTTTTTCAAAAAATTGTTCATCGAAATCATACTTTAGTGAATATTTTACTAATATTTTTAAAAATCTAGGGATGGATGAAAAAACTATAAAACAAGAAGAATTTAAATACTCTAATAATGTATTTAATATAACTAATAAAAATGAATTAAAGCATTTTGAAGAAATTAAAGAGTTAGTATGCGATACTATATTAACTAATCCGAGTTTGGATGATGAGCAACTTACAACTTCAGTAGGCAAATATTTAGAAAAGTTTAAGAATTTATCTGAACTAGATAGAATGAAGTTTGCTTTATTAGAAAAATACTACAATATGGACTTAAAAGAAGCTGAGAATATTGTAAATAATTTTTCAGCTGATATAGACAATATATTAGTTAATGATGAGTATCAAACTAGTATAGTAGAACAAATTAAAGCTATTAAAAATATTTTTGAAAGCAATGATATTAATACTTTAAGACAAGTTGCTGAATTAGATATATTAGTAGAAACAGATTTATCATCAAGCACATATTTAACTGAACAAACTAAAGAAATGTTTGAACAAGTGTATAAAGAAAGCTTATATATACCTAAAGAAGATAAAATAGGAAATACTACTTTTAATGAGAAAAATATTGAAATATTTGATGCTAATACTAACTTTTCAATGATTGTGAAAAGAGTACCTGCTAAAGAAAGCGATTCTAAGGAAATTTGGAATAGTATGACAAAAGATGGAAATGACGGAAAAAAAGATTTAAGGTATTATACTTGTACATCATATATGACAGATGAAAACATTTTGAAACGATATACTGATATGGATGTTGTACTTGGATTTGCGCAAGGTATGGAAAAATATTCTTTTGATGCTATCTATCCAGGTGATGCACATACACCATTTTATGGAGGAGATTCAATCTATTATGGCTTAAACAGTTCCTATATGCTACCTTCTACATTAGAAACCAATACTGATAATAATTATAATGAAGTTGTAATAAATACATTAGCAATTAATGAACAAGGAGAAATAACAAAATTACAGCCAGATTATGCTATTTATATAAAAGAACAAAGTGATATAGAAGATATAGATAGTGATCCATTATGGGAAAAAACAAAAAAAGTTGCAAGCGACTTTGGAATTCCAATTGTTATAGTAGACAAAAAAAGAATCAAAGAAAGTGAAAAAACCAAAATATCTAGTATGTCAGATGAAATAAAAGGAGATAAAAGTAGCGATGATGTTCTAAAATTTGTAAAAAAAGTTGAACATTATACAAGTAGATATGGTAGAGAGGATATTTTAGAATATACTCCAGAAGATAGAATGGAGTTTTTAGCGAAATATATAGAGAGAAAAAGAATTAAAGAAAAAGAAAATACCTCAATTCCTAATATGGATACTACTATTACTATGGAACAATTAGTTGATAATAGACAAACTATTTTAAGAAGGCAGGCTGAATTAAAAGATAAAAATATTATTACTGGAGAAGAAAGATGAAAAAATTAAAAAATAATAAAATTATTGATTTAAAGAATAAAAATGAATATGAAAAAACTATTAAGCTTAGTGAAATATCAAAAGATATTAATTTAATCTTTGGTAAAACTATTAAAAAGAAGGAAATAAAAAATTAATTAAAAAAATATTTAATCAAAAGAGATGCATTTGTATTGCATCTTTTTGATTTTAAGATATATCAATATTTTATTTTATAGTATATGAATTATTTTCAACTGGAGCTTACAGGGGGAATTGAACCCCCGACCTACAGGTTACGAATCTGTTGCTCTACCAACTGAGCTATGCAAGCATGAAAATATTATATATATTAAAAGATAAAAAATCAAGAAATTTTAAAATTATAATCAAATATCAATCAACTTTACATAAAATTTGGAAAGTGCTATAATATAATAGTAAAGATTTATGAAACTAAAAAATAATTTTTTTGGAGGGTGAGTATGCATAAGAATGAATATCAGCAAATGTGGGTTGACTTTGATGTATATGCAGATTTCAGAGAGGTTAACCGGAAATTAAAAACTTCATATAGTAGAGAAATTAAGATTATAAAATCTGCACCGATTTTTTTTGCTCCAGAAGACGATCAATCCATCGATTGCGATTACCTTGAATATGATTTAAGGCTTTGTCTAATGAGATTGGAAGATTGGATAGCCAAAAAGCGCCTCAGATATTATGTTTTTCTAAATAACGGCTTAAAAAGATATAATGATTTTATAAGTCAGTTGAATGCGTATGATCTAGTGTTGTATGACATTTCGTATCCAATCTTCGAAGAATTTGATAGTGAAAAAGAGGCTACTCAATTTTATGAAAAAGTAGAGGCCTTACTTCATGAAATAAGGATGACGGAATCCATATGCAAAAGATTCAATAGTAGAATTTATCAATATTCTCACAAGTATGTTTCTTCTGAAATAACAAGAACTACTTTTGAAAAAACAATATATTCATTTAACAAATCCCAAAAACTTCTTATTTTTCTTCAAAAGATTGATAATCAATATGAAGAATATGCCATTCTTGTAAATAGAAAAATGGTAATTCAATTTGACAATATTAAAGATAGGGACGCGTGCTGGGAATATATTACAAGTTTTTACGAAAAGTTTGAAGAAAAAAATATTCGTGGAATGTCTACTCAACTGTTTCTAAATGATTTTATTTCAGAACTTGTAGCAAATGCAGATACTGTATCAAAATTTGAAAAAATAGAAGGTAAAGCCAGCTTGCTGCAATGTAAATTTAATGGATATAATATCAGATTCAGGTTAGCATCCAGAAATGGGCGTTACTGGAGTAACAGTTTTGAATTTGAAATTTGGAAATTTGAGGACTTAAAGATGGTCTTCAGGCAAGAAAGATTTAGAATCGAGTATTTAAAAAATCTGTTACAGGAACAGTTTTCGGATGAAGAGTTTATGCAGAAATATTTTAATTGTTAATTAAAGCAGAAGCCATGTTGCAGTAATTTTGCAATGTGGTTTTTTGCTTTTATAAATAATAACTTGTTTTATTGTTGAAATTTAAGTATCATACATATATAATAAAAATGAAAAAATCGTTATAGGAGGAAAATATGCATACAGAATATGAAGTAAGAGTTTTAGATATAAATAGAGAAAATTTAATAAAAAAATTAGAAAGTTTGGGAGCAACAAAAATTGCAGATTTTGAATATAAAAGAAGAGTTTTCAATTTTAATCCTCCAACAGATAATAAATGGATTCGATTAAGAACAGATGGAAATAAAACAACTTTAACAATTAAAAAATTGGAGAGTCTAAATATAGATGGAACAAAAGAAATGGAGATTGAAGTATCAGACTTTGATGAAACTAATAATATATTAGAAGAACTAGGATACAAAGCACATACATATCAACAAAATAAAAGAACAAGATATGTTTTAAATGATGTCGAACTTGATATAGATACTTGGCCATATATTCCAACATATCTTGAAATAGAAGGAAAAGATGAAAAAGCTGTTAAAGATATGATAAAGCTATTAGAAGTAGATGAATCAAAAGTTACATCAATAGATGTACAAAGTGTATTTAAAGAATTTTATAAAATAGACATAAAAGAAGCACCAATTGTAAGTTTTGATGTACCATTAGACAAAAAATATTATTTAAAGTAAATGGAGAAAAATATGAAAAGTTTTAGTGATATAGAAATAAAGCCAATAACTTTTATAATTGGGTTATTATATGTAGTAGGTCTTGGAGTTATATATTATTTACTTTTTCACAAACATCATAAAAGAAATAAAATTGATTTTAGTGAATTAATAAGTTTAATTACAAGATTTTACACAAGGACAACAATTGCAGTTGTATTAATACTAGTAGGTGGATATAGCATAATTATGGCAAATGATTATCGAGAAGATAGAACAGAAGTTATATCAAATATTATTTTTGGAATTGCTATAATTAGTGCTACAATAATAAATTATATATTTTATTTAAAAGAATCTTTGAGAGATCCTAACCCAGAAGTAAGAGAACAAAACAAGAAGGCTACAATTAGAATTGGAGAAATTTTGGAAGTTATTATATTTTCAATATTTATTTTAATGCCAATTTGGTGTATACCACATTTTATAAGTCTAGTTCCCAAGAAAGAAGAATTAATAAAAGAATTGATTATTGTATTTGCAATTTCATTTGCATCGTTGTTTTTAATGTATGCCTTAAATCCATTAGATATAAAAGGAAAATTAAAAAAATTGGATTCTAAAAAATTGAAATAAATTATTATTTGAGTGAGCAATTTTCATTTATACTATATATTTTGATAATATATTTTCTTCATTCAAAGTTCTTGGTAATCCGCTATATTTTAAAGTAGAATTAAATTTTTAAAGAAAGCAGCGCCCTCAAAACAAGTTT
>CAORJJ010000020.1 GCA_948517135.1 uncultured Clostridia bacterium
GTTTTTATTTATTATTCTTTTCATTAAATTTTTTTTATTTCATTTTTTACTTTATTTTCTGTTTTTTTAATCATCTTACTATAAAAGTTCATAAACCTCAATATTTTCAATACTTTCCCATTTTTATTTATTTATATTTTTTTTGATGAAAAAATTTTTATTTTTACTATTTTTTTCCACACCCCTCAAAAATACATTTTTTCTTTAATTTTAATTTTTCATTCGCTGATTTCATTTTTATTTTTTGTATAAATCCAATTTAAGCCATTTATGATTGTTTTTAATATAATTTCACTACTTTTTTAAAAAAAATCTTTATTTTTTATTTTCGAAAGCCACTTTATTATCTTTTATATACTTTATTTATAACTTTTTTCTATATAAAAAAAATCAATTTGTTAAATTGTTATCTAACAAATTGATCTTTTCTTATTTTCTATGTTTTGCTATAAAATTTTTACTTTGCTCTGCTATCTCTAATGCCTCTTTTTCTTCTTCTGATAATTGATATTTCGAAACACCATTTTTTATTGGTTTAGCAAATATATTTGATGATTCAGAACCATATAATCCATTTAAAATAACTCCATTATCGTTTCTATCTAATAATGCAATTGCGAAGCTTAAATCACTTCCTACATCTTTAAAAGCATTATATCTTACTAATCCTATTTTTTGTATACAAGAATCTATATTATTATCTAGTTGAGTATAATATGCTTTTATTTCTGAATTATCTTTTTTTATTTCTCTTACATCTGCTAAATATTTTTTTAGCATTTCGTCTATATTATTACCATTTCCTAGCTTCTTCATAAAATTTATATATTTTCTATTTATATAAACCGCATGTATTATGTTAACAACAACTAATATTATTAATATAAAATTAGTTATTACCATAACTCTTAAAAAGTCTTGATTTTCTAGCAATTCTGCAAAATTTTCCATTATACCACATCCTTATTTTATTAACCCTAAAATTCTTTCCAAGTCATCATTTGATGAGTATTGAATAATGATCTTACCTTTTCTTTCTCCTGCATCTAATTTTACTTTTGTTCCAAAGAAACCTTGAAATGTATTTTCTATATCCCTATATATTGGTATATATTTATCATTCTTCTTACTAACTTTTTTTCTTACCTTCATTTTCTTTTCAGCTTCTCTAACAGAATCTCCTGATTCTATTATGTACTGAGCCATCTTATATTGTCTTTCTGGATCATCAATCGCCATTAAGGATTTGCAATGACCTTCTGTTAGTTTACCCTCTAATGCTAAATTTATTACTCTTTCATCTAAGTTTAAGATTCTTACTGTATTTGCTATACTACTTCTACTTTTTCCTAACTTTTCTGCAACTTTCTGTTGTGTTAGATTATATTCGTCCATTAATTGCTTTATTCCTCTTGCTTTTTCAATAGGGTTTAAGTCTTCTCTTTGTATGTTTTCAATCAAAGATATTTCCTTATTTCTTTGATCATTATCATCTCTTACAATAGCTGGTATTTCTGACAATCCTGCTTTTTTTGAAGCTCTCCATCTTCTTTCTCCAGCAATTATCTCATAATAATTATCTTTTTTACTTACTATAATTGGTTGTATTACTCCATATTCTTTAATAGAACATGCTAAATCTTCTATTGCTTCTTCATCAAATAATTTTCTTGCTTGTTCTTTATTTGGTTCAATTTCATTTATTTTTAATTTCTTAACTAATTCTTCTTGATTATTAACAGTTTCTTCTATTATTGGTGTAGAAAATAATGCATCTAATCCTTTTCCTAATCCAGTTTTCTTTACAGCCATCTCTTATTCCTCCTTACTTTCTTTTAATCTTTCTTCAGTATTTTTCACTAATTCTCTTGCTAATTTTTCATAAGCTCTAGCACCTTTTGATTTTGGATCATAAAGAGTTATAGGCATTCCAAAGCTTGGTGCCTCACTAAGTTTTATATTTCTAGGAATAACAGTTTTATATACCTTATCTTCAAAATATCTTTTAACTTCTTTTACAACTTGATTTGATAAATTTGTTCTCATATCATACATAGTAAGTACAGCACCTTCTATTTCTAATGCTTTATTTAGATGTTTTTTGACTAAATTAATCGTATTTAATAATTGTCCTAATCCTTCTAAAGCAAAGTATTCGCACTGTACTGGAATCAAAACTGAATCTGATGCAGTAAATGCATTTAAAGTTATTAATCCCAATGATGGTGGACAATCTATTATAATAAAATCAAAATTCTCTTTTACCTCATCTAATTTTTCTTTTAATCTTTGTTCTCTTGACATCTCTGAAACTAACTCAACTTCAGCACCTGCAAGATCCATATTAGAAGGACATACTTTTAATGTTTTAATTGCTGTATCTTGCAATGTATCAACAATTTCTACATCATTTATTAATACATCATAAAGTGAACTATTAACTTCTTTTTCAAGACCTAATCCACTTGAAGCATTTCCCTGAGGATCTGCATCAATTAACATTACTTTTTTTCCTTTTTTTGCTAATATAGCACTTATATTTACTGCTGTTGTTGTCTTTCCGACTCCACCTTTTTGATTTGCTATTGAAATCACTCTACCCAAAGTAAATCCCTCCTTTTTTACCCTATTATAATATAAAAATTTCTGCTATATGTCAATGAGTTTTAATAAAAAAGGAATTATAATTTTTATTATTCATAAAATTATAATTCCTTATATTGTTTTTTGTGGAACAATCTTATCTAATTGGCTCCTTTAGTGGTTTTGATTGTCCTCTTGGATACTTGTTTGGTGTGTTTTTTACTTTTTTTATAATAATTATATTTCTTTCTAATTCATTCCCAACATTAAGTGATTCTATTTTTTCTATTTCTCCTCCTAAAATTTCAATTGCTTTTTTGGCATCATCTAGTTCTTCTTTAAAATTGGGTCCCTTCATACATATTCCAAAGCCATTAATTTTAACAAATGGTAGCATATATTCAACTATTGTAGAAAGATTTGAAACAGCTCTTGTTGTTGCTATATCATATGTTTCTCTATACTTTTTATTTTGAGCTAAGTCTTCTGCTCTTGTATGCATAATTTCCAAATTATCAAACTTAATTTTATTAGACAAATCTCTTATAACATTTAACTTCTTATTTATAGAATCTATAACAGTTACTTTCATATCTGAATTTACGATTTTTAATGGTATTCCAGGAAATCCTGCCCCTGTTCCAATATCAATCAAACTTTTATATTCCTTTATATACTTATTAATTGTCAATGAATCGACAAAATGTTTCACGATAAACATTTTTTCTTCTGTTATTGCTGTAAGATTAATTTTAGTGTTCCATTCTAATATTCCTTGCATATATTTATAGAAATCATCTATTTGCTTTTCTGTTAATTCTATATCTATATTTTCTAAAAGTATACTTTTAAACTCTTCTTTTTTCATATTTCTTTCCTTATTTTTTTCTATTTTTTTGTTCTAAATATATTAATAAAACAGATATGTCTGCTGGTGAAACTCCTGATATTCTTGATGCTTGTCCTATCGAATATGGTTTATATTTATTAAGTTTTTGTCTTGCTTCTAATCTTAAACCTTTTATTTCATTATAGTCAATTTCTTCTGATAATAGTTTCTTTTCTAACTTTTTGAAACCTTCAACTTGCTTTTTTTGCATATTAATATATCCTTCATATTTGACCATTATTTCAACTTCTTCTTTAACTTGTCTATCTAATTCTGGCCTGTTTGAATCGATTTCTTTTAGTTTCTCATAAGTTAATTCTGTTCTTTTTAGTAATTCTGAAAGTTTTATACCTGTTGATATTTCAGCAGTTTCATTTTCTTTTAAAAATTTATTTGTTTTCTCTGTTGGTTTAATAATTGTAGAATTTAATCTATTTATTTCTTCTTCTATTTGTTTTTTCTTTAATAAAAATTTATTATATCTTTCTTGTGATATTAACCCAACTTGGTATCCTATTTCAGTTAATCTCAAATCTGCATTATCTTGTCTTAATAACAATCTATATTCTGCTCTAGATGTCATCATTCTATAAGGTTCCTGAGTACTTTTAGTAACAATATCATCAATTAATACACCTATGTAAGCATCTGATCTATCTAATATTACAGGTGTATTTCCCTTAATTTTTTGAGCTGCATTTATACCTGCAATTAATCCTTGGCATGCAGCTTCTTCATATCCTGATGTTCCATTTATTTGTCCTGCAAAAAACATACCACTTATAGCTTTTAATTCTAGAGAACTCTTTAATTGTGATGGTTCTATTGAATCATATTCTATTGCATATGCTGGTCTTGTAAATTCTGCATTTTCAAGTCCTGGAAGTGTTCTATACATTTCTATTTGAACATCTTCTGGAAGTGAAGAACTCATTCCCTGTATATACATTTCATTTGTATCAAGTCCAACTGGCTCAACAAATATTTGATGTCTTTCTTTATCTGCAAATCTTACTACTTTATCTTCTATTGAAGGACAATATCTTGGCCCTGTACCTTCTATAACTCCAGCATACATTGGAGATCTATGTAAATTATTTCTAATTATTTCATGTGTTTTATTATTTGTATATGTAAGCCAGCAAGGTACTTGCTCAAATTTAGGCATTTCATCTTCAAAAGAAAATGGTACTAAATCTTTATCTCCTTCTTGTATTTCCATCTTAGAAAAATCTATACTATTTTTATTAATTCTTGCTGGTGTTCCCGTTTTAAATCTTTGAATTTCTATGTTTAATTTTTTTAAGCATTCTGATAATCTATTTGCTGCTGCAACTCCATCAGGACCACTTTCATAAGATGTTTCACCTATATATATCTTTCCTTTTAAATATGTACCTGTTGCTAATATAACACAATCAACATGATATATTGCACCTAAGTTTGTTTCAACAGCCACAATCTTTCCATTTTCTGTTTGAATATCAACAATTTCAGCTTGTTTAACAAATAAATTTTCTTGCTCTTCTAAAGTATGTTTCATTTCCATTTGATATCTTTTTCTATCTGCCTGTGCTCTTAAAGAATGCACTGCTGGGCCTTTTGATGTATTCAACATTCTTAACTGAATCATTGTTTTATCAATATTTTTTCCCATTTCTCCACCAAGACTATCTATTTCTCTTACTAGATGACCTTTTGATGTTCCCCCTATATGTGGATTACATGGCATATTAGCTATACATTCTAAACTTATTGAAAAAATTAGTGTTTTCATTCCTAATCTTGCTGCTGCAAGGGCTGCCTCACATCCAGCATGTCCGGCTCCTATTACTGCTACATCATATTTACCTGCATCATACTTCATTTTATTAATATTCCTTTCCTGCATTTGTTTTTCGTGAAACAATTCTATTTTCCTAAACAGAATTTAGAAAATATTTCAGATATAACATCCTCTGTAACTGTTTCCCCTGTTATCTTTCCAAGTTCTTCAATTATTTCTTTTAAATATGTAGAAATAATATCTATTGGCATATTATTTCTTATTGTTTCTCTTGCTTTATCTAAATTTTTTCTTGAATTTATTATTATATTTTTATGTCTCTCATTACTTACTATTGTTTCTCCATCAATAGCTATTTCATTTAATTTGAACATCTTAGAAATTTCATCATAAAGATTATCTAATCCATCTCTAGTTCTTGTTGATATATCAACTATTGGCTTATTATATTTCTTTATTTCTTCTATTTCTATCTTTCTATCTAAATCTATCTTATTTAATAAGATAATAGCATTTTTATTTTTTAATAATTCTAATATATCTTTATCTTCATATGTCAATTTTTTATTACTATCAAAAATAGCTATTATTATATCACTTTTTTTAGCAATTTCTTTTGCCTTATTTACTCCGATTTTTTCAACTTCATCATTTGCATTTCTTATTCCTGCTGTATCTATTATTTTTAATGGAATCCCTTGTATAGATATAAATTCTTCTATTGTGTCTCTTGTAGTTCCTTCTATATCTGTAACAATAGCTCTTTCTTCATTCAATATAAGATTTAATAAAGAAGATTTTCCTGCATTTGGTTTACCTATAATTGCTGTACTTATTCCTTCTCTTAAAATTTTCCCATTATAAAAACTTCTTTCTAATGATTCTAAAATATCATTTACTTCATCTAATATTTTTGAAATTCTACTATTTGTTACTTCTTCTAAATCATATTCTGGATAGTCTATTGTAGCTTCAATATCAGCCATTATTGAAATAATTGTTTTTCTTATTTGAGTTATTTTATAAGATAAATTTCCTTCAAGCTGTTCTAGAGAAACTTTTGCTTCTCTTTCTGTTTTTGAATTTATTATATCAATAACTGCTTCTGCTTGAGATAAATCTAATCTTCCATTTAAAAAGGCTCTTTTAGTAAACTCACCAGCTTCAGCAAGTTCTGCACCATTCTTTATACATATATCTAATATTCTATTCATTATAACAATTCCACCATGTGAATTTATTTCACACATATTTTCAGCAGTATAACTTTTAGGTCCTTTAAAGTAAGAAACTAATACTTCATCAATTACTTCATTATTTTCTACTATATGTCCGTATTTAATCGAATACCCTTTTATTTCTTCGATATTTTGCTGATTTTTTTGCTTAAATACTTTATCTAATATATCAAAGCATTCCTCTCCGCTCATTCTAATTATTCCAATTCCACCTATTCCTGGTGCTGTTGAAATTGCTACAATAGTACTCATTTTTTCTCCTTTTTCTCTTTAAAAATCGCTTAATATTATATCATAATTTACATAATTGTACAAGGTAATATATTAAACTTATTATTTTGTTAATATAAAATTTAGAGCATTTCTACATATTGCCTACAAATAGTAAAAAATCATATTTTTTACAAATTATTAAGTATAAAAAAAGAGAAGATTTTTTCAATCTTCCCTTATATTTACTATTTATTTAAACTTACAACAATTTTTCTATATGGTTCTTCTCCAACACTATGTGTTTTTACCTTATTATTTTCTTGTAATTTTGTATGAATAATCTTTCTTTCATATGCTGGCATTGGTTCTAAAGTGATTTCTTTTTTTGTTCTAATAACTGTTCCAGCAATTTTGGTTGCTAAGATTTGTAAGTCTTTTTCTCTTTTTTCTCTATATCCGCCAACGTTTAATTGTACTCTTATTTTTTCTTTGCTTGATTTAGAAGCTACATTACTAATAACTGTTTGTAAACTATTTAACACTTCTCCCCTATATCCTATTAAATAACCTGTGTCTTCACCTTTTATTTCAATCTTTATTACACCATTATCTTCAATCATTTCATATTTTAAATCTTTACTAGGAAGCTTTGAAATAAATTCATCTAAGAATTTTTTCAAATTTTCCATACATCCATGTATTTCTTCTGTGCTTATTTTTTCTGTTTTAACTATTTTTTTTGGTTCATTCTCTTTTTCTTCAAAATTTTCTTTTAATTTCATTTCTACTTTTACAACTCTTGGTGTTAAAATACTAAAAAAACTTCTTTTATCTTCTTGCTCTAATATTTTTATATCAACTTTATTTTTTGATACATTTAATTCTTTTAGTCCTTTTTCAATAGCTTCAGTAGAAGTTTTTCCTTCAAAAACATATACTTTATCCATTATCTTCCTTTTCCTCTCCTTTTTTGAAAAATTTATTTAATATTAATCTTTCGCATAATGAAAATAAATTTCCTACTAACCAATATAGTGCTAGTCCTAGAGGTGCAATTAACGCAATACTTACAGACATAATTGGAACCATAAGTTGCATTTGTTTATTCATTTCTGACATTGCTTCTGTTTCTTTATTTTCTTTCTTTTCTTCTTGTTTTATTAATGCTTTTTCTTCCTTCTCTTTTGCAATTTCCTTAGGATCTTTAGTTAGTAATGTTATAATTTTTGTAGAAACAAAAGAAGTAAAAACATATAAAACTGGTATTATATATACTTTCCAATTTGTATAATTTTCAGATGGTATATCACTTAAATCTAATCCTAAGAAATCCATGTTTATTTTTACAGATTCATCTTTATCTCTCATTTCTTTTATAACAGCTATTTCTCTGTATCTAACATTTTTTCCTTCATTTGTTATTTGAGTAACATAATTATCTATTTTTTCTGTTTCTACCTGTTTCATATATGTTAATGGTTGACTAACTAAATAAAACATAGATAATACAAGAAACATTTGAATAATAGAAGTTAAGCAACCAGAAAATGGATTATAATGTTCTTTTTTATATAAATCCATTAATTCTTGACTTTGTCTTGCTTGATCATTACTATACTTATCCTGAATTTCCATAATTTTCTTTTGCATCTGTGAATTCTTTTTCATACTTTTTTTCTAACTCAGGAATTCCCATACTTACTGCATAAGATATTTTCTTTCCTTTAGTTTCAAAGTCTAAAAAGAATCCCTTATTAAACCCTCTAGTAATTTCTGTATTCCATATTTGATCACTTCCACAAATCCAATAATCTATATTTAATTTTGATAATTCCTCTTCATTTGTATAAACATTTTCTTCATTATCAACTAAGTTTTTGATAAATGAAGAAAATTTTTTCCATCTTAAATTATGATCTTTATGAGAGTAAATATGTTTTGCTACATTATGAATAGTTTTTTCTTTTATTATTCTTTTTTTAGGAAATCCATCTGGAATATTATAGTGATGATAATTAATAATAGTTGCATCCAATCCTAAATTTATTAAATATTTTTTTAAAGCATACGCTTGTAATACAGCTCCATAATTATGAGCATCATGAAATGTTAATATTCCTACTTTTTTCATTCTTTTCTCCATTCTACTTAAATTTGTAATGAAAATTCTCCATTATTTCTTTTTTCTTTATATGTTACATATAATTGTTTTACTGCATCTTTGCTTAAATCTTTGTTTAAAATCATCATATAAAAAACTGCTTTATTGTAAGTATCTAGCATTTTAACAATTTCGTCTTGATACTCATTTACTAAATCTTCAAATAATTCATATTTTTTTTCAAATTCTCTATATACTTCATCTAAATCAAAAGTTACAATTATTGTATAAACCCAAATCATATTAATTACATAATTATAGGCATTATATAATTCTATTTCAGGATATTTTCCTTTCAAATACATATATTTATCATAAATTACTTCTAAATAGTCTGTGTATGTTTTTGAATTTCTTACACCAACTATACTATCATCTCTTCTTAAATAATAATATTTTGGTTTTTCTAGTAAAGCAACTCTATCACATTTTTCAAATAATAATAATGTAGTTGCTATATCTTCAAAATTCTTACCTGTTGGAAATTTTAAATCATTAAATAATTCTTTTTTAAATAGTTTGTTCCAAGCATAGCTTTGAATCTTTGTATCTATTAATAATTCTTTCATAGCTTCTTGTTTAGATAATATTTCTAAGTTTCCTGAATCTCTTACACCAATTACTTTTTCTTTATACATTTCATAAAAAGAAACTATTGATATATCTGCATTATTATTTTTTATAGTATGATATAAAGTTTCATACATATCATCTGCAATATAATCATCACTATCTACAAAACCAATATAATCTCCAGTTGCAATTTTAAGCCCAAAGTTTCTTGCATCAGATAGTCCTCCATTTTCTTTATGAATAACTTTAATTCTCGAATCAAGTTTAGATAATTCATCACACATCTTTCCAGAGTTATCTTTTGCACCATCATCTACTAAAATTATTTCTAAATTTTTATAAGTTTGATTTATTACACTTTTTACACATCTTTCTAAATATTTTTCCACATTATATACGGGTATTATGATACTAATTAAATCAGACATATTAACCTCCTAAATAATTTAATATAACCAATTTTTTCATAATAATTTGTAATAATATTTACTAGTATATAAGCAATTGGTTAAAGTTCAACATCTTATACATTATACTATATTTCAAAAACAATTACAATATATATTATTTCTTGACATTTATTTACAAAAAGCTAGATTTTTCCAGTGATTAGTGGTATAATGTCGTCGTATTTTTTATAATTTGCTGAACAGAGTTTCATTTACTAATAGAGGCTAATAAACTTCAGTATAATTATAAATTTTAAAAGAAGGAGGTTTGCTTATAATTTTTTTATTTATTAATTAAATATTTTTTCTGTTATTTTGAAAAGGAGGTTTTCTATATGAAAAGTGACTGCTATTTAATTGCAACACTGCCTGCTATAAACAGATTTGCTGATGTTCAAAGAGTATTCGCCAATCCTGATGTGTCTGAAGTTCGGTTCAACACAGGAACACCATCACCATTTTCTATACCTGAAACTGTACAAAAGCTTTTAGATCTTTCAAAAAGATACAATAAAAAACTTTGGATTGATCTTAAAGGTAGACAGCTCAAAGTTATAAAGTGGGCGGATCCATTGTATTCTTGCATCGAATTAAACCATCGTATAAAAATCGAATTTCCTGCCAAAATTTATTTTCGCAATGATATTCCTGTAAATATTACTCACATAAAAGACGGAAATAAAATTTTTGTTGTTCCACTTCCTAGATATAAGTTAGGAGCAGGTCAATCTGTTAATATTTTGGCAAGAAATTTAGAAGTTGAGGGATATCTCACAGAAACAGATAAGCAGTATCTTTTTGCTTGTAAAAAGTTGGATATAAACTCTATCATGGCTTCATTTGTTGAAAAATTTGATGATTTAGTTGAAATTTTTCACATTTTGCCAAAAGCTGAAATTATATCCAAAATTGAATCTGAAAAAGGAATAGAATTTATTTGTTCCAATAATATAACTGGCCTAATGGCTGCCCGTGATGATTTATTTATTGAAACAGGTGAAAATTATGGAATGATGAATTCTTTAAGAACTATCATTTCCAAAGATTCAAATGCTATTTGTGCATCAAGAATCTTTCTTTCACTTGAAAAACGTGATACTGTTGATTTTGCAGATTTTGCAGATTTAGAGCTTATGTATTCTTTTGGATATAGAAGATTCATGCTTTGTGATAATATCTGTAATTATAGATTTGCAAAAGCTATATGTGCATGGAGGGAATTTATAAATGGATAACTTTATTTTGTGTGGTATGCAATATGGTGATGAAGGAAAAGGAACTTTTGTTGACTATCTTGCTCACAAACATAATATTAATTGTATTGTCAAGTACAATGGTGGTTCCCAAGCTTCTCACACAGTAGTAACACCTGAAGGAATTCTTCATAAATTCAGTCAACTTGGTTCTGGTATGTTTTTGGAAAATTGCCATACTTTTATAACTGAAAATATGGTAATCAATCTTGACAATTTGCTTGTTGAATTGGAGATATTCTCTAATAAAACCGGGATTCCTTTGCAAAATTTACTTGAAAGAATTCATATTCATGAGAATTGCTTTGTTGTAACTCCTTATCACAAATTAATGAATAAACTTCGAGAACTTTCCAAAGGAGTAAATCGTAGAGGAAGTGTCGGAACTGGAGTAAGTGAAGTAATCACTTTGCTACGTGAACCACAACTCTCTCAGTTTGCCTCCCCTCTTGGGTTGTCTGTAAAATCTATTTTTGATCATTATAGTGCAAATCAAATTAAAGGAAGACTAGAGGCTCTTCAGCAGTATACTGAGAAATTCTATCGTGATAACTATGATATCATCTGGGAAAATATGCCACAAGAACTTGTGTCAGGTCTTTCTAAAGAAATAGATTTTTTATTGGAAAGACACGCATTTTTAAGAGTGAGCCAAATGTATATAGAAAAGTTTCGCTCAGTGCCTACTTCAATAAATCTAAAAAAGTGTTTATACAATGCATATGAAACCACTTTTCGTAAAGATTATTCTCGTGCAATATTCGAAGGCTCACAAGGGCTTTTGATTGATGATGTTTATGGTATAAAGCCTAACACTACTCATCTTGACACAACAAATAATTTTGCTCTTGATATCTCATATTATAGAGACACAATTCGAAAAGTTGGAATTGCAAAAGCATTTTCTTCAAGGCATGGTACTGGTATCTTCCCAACTGAAGCATCTGCTGTAAGCCAACGCATCTTTGATAAAAATCAGGATGAGTCTTTTTGGAATGGAAAAATCAGATTTGGATGGTTTGATGCAGTTTTACTCAGATATGCTCAAAGTATTAATCAAGTGGATGAGCTTTATTTATCTTCACTTGATAAACTTGACAAATTTGAAGTTATCAATGTATGTAACAGCTATCTTTATTTTGGAGAAATTGATGAAACTTTTAAAAAGCTTTTTCAATATCAACAATCTGAACCTAACAAAATTGTAATTACAAACATAAAGGAAAATCATAAAAACCTAATTTTCTATTTAGAAAAATGTGTTCCACAGTATATTTCAGTTAGAGGCTGGTTATCAGATACTTCAAAAGTTACTGATAAATTTGATCTTCCTGAAAACTGTGCTAAGTACATTGCTCTTCTTGAAGATTTGGTTAGCATTCCAATAACACTTGTATCTGTTGGTCCAACTCGTGAAAATAAAATTTCTGCATAAAAAGGAGATTAAAAATGGTTACATTTGATATGATTAAAAATCACTTATTGGTTTATGGTTCTGTAAATGTTATAATCGCTGGTCAAACTTGTTCTGGGAAAACAACTCTTGCAAAAGAAATTCGGGATCATTTTTTGGATGAATATTCTGTTGCAATTATTTCTCAGGATGATTATTTCAAAAATTTGGAAGATATTCCACATTCACCTGGCGGTTATTTAACAGATTCCATTGATGCGTTTCATGTTGCTGAATTTAGAGATGATGTTTATACTCTTCTCAAGAATTCAATTGTTACGATGCCAAACTATGATGTTGCAACAAACACTAGAATTAATAAAAACAAAATCGTATCTGCTGGTAAAATCAACATTTTTGAGGGATTACACACCATTTCAATCCTGTATGATATGACAAACTGCATTAATATTTTTGTTGATACAGATGTTGATGTATGTTTGAAAAGGCGTATTGTACGAGATACTTCAAAATATGGAATTCCTGAACATGTGATTAAACCCTACTGGAAGCACTGTATTATGCCAATGTGTGAAGAGTATATCTTCCCTCAGCTGGAATATGCAGATGTCACTATAAATCGTAAAGGCGGTGATTGTTAATGACAATAAAAGAGCTTTATGATAAAGCATTAGGAGCAAAACGGCCAATTGAATTTTTTGGAAAAGTTTCAAATCCAGTAGAAATTAAAAAATTGTATCGCAATTTTGCAAGGCAGGTTCATCCTGATATTGCACATGGCTCAGATTCTTACATTGCAGGTGAAGCTTTTAAAGCAATAACTAAACTGTATAATACCGCTCTTGAGGAAATTGAGCTTGGAATATATGATACTTTTGACACCATTCAGATATACAGACATTCTGAACCTCTTTTTGAAATCACCATTAAAGGCACACTGTATAAGTTTTATGAGAATGTTTTTGAAGGTGAAGTTGCAAATATCTTCAAAGGAGCAAGTAACAATGATATCGTTTACTTGAAAATTGCAATTGATCCTGATGATAATTCATTACTTGAAACTGAATACAAAGTTCTTTCTACTTTGAGACATTTGTCTCTTCCCTATGTAGAAGAAAAAATTAAAGTAAATGATTCAGTGGCAATTTTGATGCGTGAGGTAAAAGGTGTAACAATGCCTGAACTTATGAAAGAGTATCGGCATGGGATACCCGCTGAACACGTTATGTGGATGCTGGAGCGTCTCTTAAGTGTTGTTGGATATATGCATTCAAACTGCGTAGTTCATGGTAATATAAAACCTGAAAATATCATCATAACTAAGGATATTCACAATGTTTCAATACTTGGATTTTCTTTCTGTATAGAGAAAGCCAATACCCCAGAAGCTACGTATAAAATCGTAAATGATTATTATACAGCACCAGAGATAAGCAAGACTACAAAGGTCTTACCGTCATCTGACGTTTATTCTATAGGTAAGATAGCAATTGAACTATTGGGAGGTGATATTCGTAGAAACGCAATGCCTATTTCGGTTGATATTAGAGTTCGTACTTTCATTCGGAATATGGTAAATAGTAACCCAGAAACAAGGCCAAACGATGCTTGGAAACTTTGGAGTGAACTTATTAAGATTCGCACTGAAGTTTTCGGAACCCAGAGATTCAAAAAATTAGATTAGGAGGATTTAATCATGGGTGGATTTTCTTATGACAGAGATGTTTACAGTTCAAGTTCCAGTTCAAGTTGGGGTAGCAGTTCTGATAGTTTCGGAGCAAGTAGCTATTCCAAGAGCCGGCTTAGTAGTTCAACTCTTGATGTCTCTATGCTCCCTAATGGGAAAATTTTGGAAAGCAAAACCAAAAACCCCATTATTATCGTTCTCGATGTAACTGGATCGAATATCGATTTTGCACGTGTTGTTTATGACAAACTGCCTATGTTCTATGGCCAGATTGAGCAGAAAGGATACCTGAAAGACTTCGATATTGCTATTTGTGCAGTTGGAGATGCTTATCATGATAACTATCCGCTTCAGATTGGTAGCTTTGCAAAAGGAATTGAACTTGATTCATGGCTTGAAAAACTTGTTCTTGAGGGTGAAGGTGGTTCTTTTGGTGAAGAATCCTATGAACTGGCTGCATATTATCTTCTTCAGAATACAAAATTTGCTGATGGAAGTGAGCCCATCGTTTTCTTCATTGGTGATGAAATTCCTTATTCTGAAGTAAGTAAATCTCAGGCGGAAACTTTTGGCATAAAATATACTCAGCCTATTGAACCTTTTGGTGCATTGCGTGAAAAAGTCAAGGACAATGTATTTATGCTCCTTAACAAAGCCTGTGGCAAATACTTCAAAGATGATATTACAGAGCATTGGGAAAAACTCCTTGCTCCTCAACATGTAGTAAAAATCAATGAAGAAAAAGCAATTGTTGACATCATGCTTGGTATCATTTCAATGCTTTATTCTTCAAGAACCCTTGAAACCTATAAGCTTGACATGAAAGGCAGAGGTCAGACTACTGAGAGAATTGAAGGAGTATCTCAATCTCTAAAATCGCTGTCAACTGCTCTTGTACCTGTCAAGGTAAGCGGAACAATTACGACAACTGGTAGCGGAAAGAAGTCTACACAGAAAGGTAAAAGATTATAAGTAAATTTAAGTTTTAAAATTTGTAACACAAAAAGGCACGCGAACTTGCGTGCCTTTTTTTGACTTATTTATTATTTATTTTCTTCCTCATCCTCTGGAGTAGAATCTACTAACAATCTTTGTTTAAAAAATTCCTTATATCCCATTGCAATAATTATACATATAATTATTGCAAAAGATAATGCTTTCCAAATTCCACTATCCATTAATATTATTGCAAACATTCCAAAAATTGCTGTAATTCCATATAAAATTAAAACTGCTTGCTTTTGTGTAAAACCTTTTTTTAATAGCTTATGATGAAGATGACCTGCATCTGGTTCTATAATTGCTTTTAATGATTTACCATAAATTATTCTTCTAACAATAGATGATAATGTATCAAAAATTGGTAATGCAAGTACCATTAATGGTGCTACAATTACAATTGCAGTATATGTTTTTGCTATACCTAAAATAGATATAATTGATAAACAATATCCTAAAAAATTAGAACCTGTATCACCTATAAAAGTTTTTGCTGGATTAAAATTATATGGTAAAAATCCACATAATGCACCACCTAAAGCTGTTATTAATACTATTGATATTATTGGTGAAGCATTTAATGAAAATATTATTAATAATGATAAACATGATATTATTGAAATTCCAGTTGAAAGACCATCTAGTCCATCTATTAAATTCATTGCATTGGTTATTCCTATAATCCATAAAATTGTAAGAATCATATAAAATCCATTTCCAACACCTTCTAAATTTAAAAATGGAATATCTAAATTCTCTATTTTTATTCCAAATCTAACAACAATAATTGCTGCTATCGTTTGTGCTGCAAGTTTGATTAAAGCAGGAACTCCTTTTATATCATCAATAAAACATACTATACCTATTACCCCTGCTCCAAGTGCAAATCCTACAAGTTTTATTAAATAGTTATCTTGTTTCAAATCAATTTTATCTTCTATTGACATTACAATCAATAAATATATTATTGATACGAAAAAACCTGCAATTACAGCAAGTCCACCAAGTCTGGGCATTGTTATTTTATTAATACGTCTTGCATCTTGAGGTGTATCTACTGCTCCTACTTTTTTGGCTAATTTTATTGTATGTGGCGTTGCCATAAAAGCTGTCATGAAAGCTATTGTAAAAGCTATAACTATATCTCCCCACATGGTAAAAACCTCTCTATTTCATATTATCTTTCTCTATTTCTTTAATCATTTGTAATCTTTCTGAATATCTTCCACCTTTAAATTCAGTAGCAATCCAAGCTCTAATACTTGCAATTGCAACAGATAAAGTTATATATTGTGCTGGCAATACTAATACATTTATATTATCATCAGCTTTTGATGCCCTAGAAACTTCTTCATTAATTCCAAGAGCAGCTCTAATACCTTTAAATTTATTAGCAACTATTGTCATTCCAGCTCCAGATTTACAAATTAAAATTCCACTATCACATTCTTTAGATTGAATAGATTTTGCTACTCTTTCTGCAAAAATTGGATAATCTGTTCTTTCTTTGCTATCTGTTCCACAATCTTTATATTCAATTCCTATTTCATCTAAATATTTTTTTATTTCTTCTTTTAACTCATAACCACCATGGTCACTACCTAAAGATATCATAAACTCCTCCTTAGTAATTATTTTGCCTCAATATATCACAGAATTTTTAATAATACAATATTATTCTAAACTACAAATGTGAATTTTTTGTGAAATTATTATGTAATTAACTTTTTTTTACAAAAGTCTTGCTTTTTATAATTATTCATGTTAAAATATTTGAAGTAAAATTTACTTTATGAACTAAGAGGAGGTGCAAAATAAATGCCAAACATAAAATCAGCTATTAAAAGAGTTAGTGTAATTGAAACAAAAACAGCACAAAATAATATGGTAAGATCTGCTTATAAAACAGCTGTTAAAACATTTGAAGCTGCAGTAGCAGAAGGAAATAAATCAGAAGCAGAAAAAGCTTTCAATGAAGCAATAAAAAAAGTAGACCAAGCTTGCACAAAAGGTGTACTTAAAGCCAATACAGCTTCTAGAAAAAAATCAGCTTTAGCAAAAAAATTAAATACATTAAAATAATCGTATAACCTACGATTATTTTTTTTGCCAAAAATTTCATTTGTTTTCTAAATTTTAAGATGCTATTATTAATTTATAATATTTATAAAGTTTGGAGAGATTACATATGAAAAATCTTATTGAGTCTATTAAAGATAAAAAAATTAAAAGATTAGTAAAAAAGCTATTACTAATCTCTTTTATTATCGCTATTTTAGGAATAATTACAATTCTAGTTTATTATAAATACTTCATTTCTTTTAACATACTAAAATTAGGCGTATTCATAATTCAAGCTGGTATTGTATCTGCTCTATTTTCAGTTATGTGTGGAGTATTTTTTGATGACTACTTAAGATACAATTAAAAAACTTATCTCTTTATATATATCCTCCATATAGAAGAAAAAATCCTATTAATTAAATTAATAGGATTTTTCTTTATATTAATAATTTTCTGCTTTAATTTCGAAAAATGCTTTTGGATGTTCGCAAACTGGACATACTTCTGGTGCTTTTTGTCCAACACAAATGTGTCCACAATTTCTACATTTCCAAATTCTATCTCCATCTTTACTGAATACTAATTCACCTTCAACATTTTCTAATAATTTTTTATATCTTTCTTCATGCTCTTTTTCAATTTTTCCAACAGCTTCAAATAAATAAGCAATTCTATCAAAACCTTCTTCTTTAGCTTCTTTAGCCATTCTATCATACATATCTGTCCATTCGAAGTTTTCTCCAGCAGCTGCTGCTTTTAAGTTTTCTGTTGTTGTTGGAACATCTCCACCATTTAATAATTTAAACCACATTTTAGCATGTTCTTTTTCATTATCAGCTGTTTCTTGGAAAATAGCTGCAATTTGCTCATATCCTTCCTTTTTAGCTTTACTTGCAAAATAAGTATATTTATTTCTTGCTTGAGACTCTCCTGCAAAAGCTTCCATTAAGTTCTTTTCTGTTTTTGTACCTTTTAATTCTGGCATTTTTCATTCCTCCTAATTATTTATTTCTACAAGAATCACATAAACCTTCTAATGCAATTCCTTTATTAGAGATTTCTACTCCAGTTTGCTTGATAACTAATTCTCTTATTTTTTCATATTCAAATTTATATTCAAAATCAAATACTTTCCCACATTTAGTACATATTGCATGATTATGTGGCTTTGTAATGTAATCATATCTATCAGGACCAACTAGCATAGAAATTTTATCTATAATATGATTTTCCACTAATAATCCTAAATTTCTATATACTGTACTTCTACTTACTGCTGGATCTTTTGCTTTAACAATCATATAAATTTCTTCTGCTGTTTTATGATCATGAGATTCCTGAATTACTTTAATTATCTCTTCTCTTTGTCTTGAATAATTTTTCATAAAAATCTCCCTTAAAATTAGGACTCATTCCTAATTTAATATTAAAATTATATCATAAAATATTTTTTAGTCAAGTCTTTTGATAATAAAAAAGCTCTGAAACTATTATAGTCTCAGAGTTAATAATTAATTATTTTGTTGGTAATACTGTTGTACTACTTGCTCCTTTTCCTACTACTTGATTCATTAATGTAGTCCATGTATTTCTTCCAATTATTCCATCTGCTGTTAATCCGTTTTTATTTTGGAAAGATATTACTGAGCTATTAGTTCTTATTCCAAAGACACCATCTAATCCACCAGTATCATATCCAAGAGTACTAAGTGCATCTTGTGCAATACAAACATATACCCCTCTACTTCCCTGTCTTACATTTGGATATCCAGATGCTACCTGACGTTCATCAAAATGAACCCATCTAGGTGTTAAGTTAGCTGGTTCCACATAATTCCATATACCAGAATTAATTGCTAAATTCCTCATTGCATTTCTTCCAGCTTCATCTAAATTTTGACCTACATCAAATGCTAAACCAGCATAATGTTGTGAAAGTTGTCCGATGTCCTCCTTCCCAAGGTCTTTTAAATGAATAACCTACATATATTGGTTTACCATAAATATATCTAAAACTATTCCAAGCTTCCATACATCTTCTATCAGTCCATAAAAGCCCAGAATTACTTTTTCCTCTAAATTCTGCCACAGTTAAAGTTCTATTTGAATTATATGGCATACTTTGAGATTCTCCACGATAATATGTTTCCATACGATTTGTATTATTATTATATACAAGAATTTTTGCCATAAAAAAACTCCTTTCATATTTACTCTCTATATATTATGAAAACATTATCTTATTTGTGTAAAATAATAAAATAGTGTGCCAATATTACTTCACAAAATTATGCACACTATTTTAATATACAATTTATTTCTTTTCTTCTACATCTTCGTTATTTGTTATAATTTCTTCTTTTGTTTCTTCTTTACTACTAATTTTTATGCTATCTAAAATACTTATAAATTTAATATCATCTCTACTAATTTCACTACCAAATTTATTATAATTATTAGATAATATCTCCATTTTTTCAATTCTATTAGATGCATTTTTTACATCGCCATTTACCATATTGTAAATTTTCATAATGCCGTCATTATTAAATTGCTTTATTCCATCTACAAGATTATTGCTTCCATCTGTTAACTGACTTGTTCCTGATACTAAAGTATTAGTGCCTTCTTTTAATGTATTTGAACCATCATAAAGTTTTACAACACCTTCATTTAATGTAATTGTTCCATTTGCTAAATCTGTTGCTCCTTTTGAAATTGTATTTGCTGCATCTACTAATTGATTATTTGCTGATGTTAATTGATTTGCAGAGCTATCTAAAGTATTTAATCCAGCTTTTACTGCTGATGAACCTGAGCTTAAGCTTTGAGTTCCATTTTTTAATTGTACAGTTCCTTGATATACGTTAATTGCTCCTTGTGCCAATTCTCCTGATTTTACAGCCAATGTATCTGCTCCAGCCTTTAACTCTGATACTCCTGAATATAATGAATTTGTACTGGCTTGTAAGTTACTTACACCTGATTTTAAATTTTCTAATCCATTCTTTAAATTTCCTATACTTTCATTTCCAGATTGACTTAAAGTTGATATAATTGAATTTAATGCTACATTATTTCCTTGTAAAATTGCTATACTAGAATTATTAATATTAATTTGATTAGCTAAAACTGATTTTACTCCTTCATCTCCAATTGTATCAATTGTTGCTTGTAAGCTTGCATTTGTTCCATTTAATTCATCAATTTTAGCTTGATTTGTATTAATTAATCCTTGAATTTCTGCAATCTTTCCTGAGTTATCTGTACCTGAAATACCACTTACTCCAGCTATTACATTATCAATTCCTGCACTTAATTGATTTTCGCCTGCTTGCATATTTGCAATTCCATTTTGTACATCTCCCAATTTCGCACTAATAGTATTTAAGTTTTGTGATACAGCATTTGCTCCATCACTTACACTTTGTGCCCCACTTGATAATTTTGAACTATTCTCATTTAATGAATTTATTCCATTATTTATTTGATCATAATTTGCATTTATTGTATTTACACCAGTTGATACCTGATTCATTGCAGAATTAAATTCTTTGGATTTATTAACATATTCTGTTGTTCCATTTTTTAATGCATTTGCACCTTTACTTAATTCATTTGCTCCACCTTTCAATGTATTTACTCCATTGTTTAATTCGTTTGTTCCATTATTTAAACTATTTGCGCCATCACTTAATGTTATAATTCCATCTTGTAATTTTATACTTCCTTCTTCAATTTGAAAACTTGCATCTTTTAACTTTTCTATTTGATCATAAATTTCATCTAATTTATCTGAAATTTTATCAAAACTGCCTTCTTCTAAAACTTTAGGTGTACAAAAACTCATTATATTCCCAATTTCAAAATTTGTACTTTCCATAGTAATTTCAATTTTGCTTGGTATTTCTATATCATCTTCTGAAATATTTAAGTTTTCTTGCATTCCAGGAAGTGCTATACCAACTACTATTGTTTTACTTCCATCATTTATAACTTTTCCATTTGATATTTCTATATTCTTATTATTATCATTATTAATAATTGCTCCTGATACTACTAAAAATGGTGTATACATATTTTCTTTTTTATCATCTATTATCACTTCATTTAAAGATTTATTTTCATATTCTAAAATAATTTTTACTTTACCACTTTTTCCAACTAACTCTTCAGCAGATATTTTATTTCCGTCTAATTCATAACTTACTTTTGTTTCAATTGGTAATTCATTGTTTGATTCTTCTTGATGAATATCTGTTTCTTCATTATTCTCAACTATTTCACTAATTATTGTTTTATATTTTTTTCCTGATGAATCTAATTTAGAATAAACACTTTCTTCATTTGTAAAAGCAAAAACTGGCATTGTATACATTAACAATGAACACATTATTACACTTGAAATATATTTTCTTATAATCTTATCCATATTTACCTCCTAAAATTTAACCTCTTTCATTCCTATAGTTGTCTTGCAAATTAATTTATCAAATAATAGTAAAAATGCTGGTAATAGCAAAATTACTGAGATCATACTTATTATTGCGCCTCTTGACATTAATGTACATAAAGAACCTATCATTTCTATTTTTGAATATGCTCCAACTCCAAAAGTTGCACCAAAGAAACATAATCCACTACTTGCAATAGAAGATATTGAAGTTCCTAAGCTTAAATCAATTGATTCTGTTTTATTCATTCCATCTTTCCTGTTTGCTATATATTTAGTTGTTATTAATATTGCATAATCTATTGTCGCTCCAAGTTGAATTGTACCTATTACAATTGATGCTATAAAAGGTATTATTGTTTTTGTATAATATGGAATTCCCATATTTATAAATATAGCAAATTCAATTACACATATTAATATAACAGGTAAAGAAATTGATTTTAGTACAATAATCATTATTATAAATATAATCGCTATTGAAACTGTATTAACACTTTTAAAATCATGATCACTTATTTCAACTAAATCTTTCATTAGTGGACCTTCCCCAGCAAGAATTGCATTTTCATCATATTGTTTTATAATTTCATTTACTTTATCAACCTGATTATTTAATTCATCTGTTGCCATTTCATAACTTGAATTTATTATAATTAATTGGTATCTAGCATTTTGTACTTTATCTAGTATTTCACTTGGTATCATTTCTCTTGGTATTCCAAGTTGTGTAACTTTAGATAAACTTAAACACCATTCAATTCCATCTAGCTTCTCAATTTTTTCAAGCATTTCATTAACTTGACTATCTGGAATATTTTTATCTAATAATAATATTTCTGTTGAAACCATATTAAATTTATCTTTTAATTCTTGATTTGCAGATATACTTTTAAGTGTATCTGGTAAACTTTTATCTAGATTATAATATACATCCGTATTTTTATATCCCAAATATGCTATTGGTAAAATTATAATAAATGCTATAATTGTAAGTTTATAATGTTTTATAGAAAAGTTTTTAATTGTATTAAACTTAGGCATAATTTCTTTATGTTTTGTTTTTTCAATTAATGAATTACAATCTAATATCATTGCAGGTAATATTGTTATTACACAAATAACTCCAAATAACACTCCCTTAGCCATAACAATTCCTATATCTTTTCCAAGTGTAAGATCCATACTACATAAAGCTAAAAATCCTGCAATTGTAGTAAGCGAACTTCCAACAACTGAAACTAAAGTTTTAGAAATTGCTTTAGCCATTGCATCATCATTATTATTGTTTTCTTTCTCTTGCATGTAGCTATGATATAAGAAGATTGCAAAATCCATTGTTACTCCAAGTTGTAATACTGAACTAATTGCCTTGGTTATATATGATATCTCACCTAAAAAAATATTAGTTCCCATATTATAGAGAATTGCAATTCCTATATTAAGTAGTAATAAAATTGGCGCTATATATGAATCTAATGCAATTTGCAATATTACTAAACATAATATAACTGCTATTAAAACATAAATTACTATTTCTGAATTTGATAAATCTCTTGTATCTAATACAACTGCACTCATTCCACCTATTTTACATCTAGTATCTGTTATCTCTCGTAAATTTTCTATTGTTTCTAATGTTTTATCATCTGAAATTCCTTCTTTAAAAGTTGCAAGCATTATAGTAGAACCTTCTTTATAGAATTTATCTTGAATTTCATCTGGTAACATTTCTACTGGTACACTAGCACCTAAAACATCTGATGTGCTTACTACCATTTCAACATTATCTATTTTTTTTATTTCATCTTCTAATTTTAAAATTTCTTTTGTAGGCATATTATCTAAAACTATAGTTGAAAAAGCTCCCATATTAAACTCATCTGATAATATATTTTCGCCTTTGATTGTTTCTATATTATCTGGCAAATATACTAAAATATCGTAATTAATTCTAGTGGCTTTTATTCCAATAATAGTTGGTATAAGTAATATTAAAGATAATACTAAAATTATTTTTCTATGTTTGCATATAAATTCACCGAACTTATTCATACAAAAACCTCCTTGTACATTATGACCGTTAGTCACTTTTGTTATTATAGTACATTAATGACCATTAGTCAATAGTTTTCAAAAAAAATATTGACTAATAGTCATCTTTATGTAATAATAAATTTATAATAATTTTTAAGGGGATTATAATAGTGAGAATAAAGAAAAGTAATTTAAATGAAGAAAATAAGGAAACAAGACTATTAAATACTGCCTTTAAACTATTTACTGAAAAAGGTATAAAAGATACTTCAATTCAAGAAATAGTTGATAACGCAGATGTTGGCAAAGGTACTTTTTATTTATATTTTAAAGATAAATATGAAATAAGAGATGTCCTAATTGCTAAAAAGTCTCATAAATTATTTGCTGATGCCCTATCAGCTTTAAGAGAACATGATATTACTATTCTATCAGAACAAGTAATTTTTATAGTTAATCATGTTATTGATGAATTAAAAAAGAATCAATTATTATTAAAATTTATATCCAAAAATCTTTCTTGGGGAATTTACAGTAAAACCGTAAAGAAAATATATGAAGATTCAGAAAATGAAGAAGATGGAATTTATAATTTATTTCAAAAAGGTATAAAAGAAAATAATATTAAATTAAAAAATCCTGATGTTACTCTATTTATGATTATAGAACTTGTTAGTTCAACCTGTTTTAATTCAATTTTATATAACGAACCACTTCCAATTGATGAATATAAACCTTACTTATTTGAAATCATAGAAAAATTAATAAATAATTAGAAAAACTCAAGAATATTCTTGAGTTTTTTATTTTTATACATTTGCTAATTCATAAATAGTGTTAAATTCATCAAAGTTTTCTAGTTCATTACGTTTTAAACAAATTAAGTATCTTTTTAATTCCTTTTTAGATTTACATGCAGCTATAATTGCTGGATTTAATTTTCTTTTTAATGTTATTCTAAGTGCATTAATAAATGAAAAAATAATTCCTTTATTTTCTCGATTTCTCATAAGATTATATGTCTCTTCAAATCTTGCTCTATATTGATGTTTAAATAAAGCACTATAATTAATAGTAAATTCTTTTTTCACAACATCTGATGATGATACATATGATCCTGGATAATATCTCATATAATTATCAATTTCGTCAACTGTATATGGCAAAAAAATTTGATTTTTTCTTTTAGAAATAATTAAATTTTTATTATTTCTTTTTCCTTTCATAATTACTTCTATCATTGATTCTAAATTATTTTTGTTGCTATCATACATTACACCACAATTTGTTTGAATTTCTTTTGTTTCTTTAATAATTCCATCAACAATAGCTTCTACTATTTTATCTAAATTAATAGTATAATCAGTTACTTCATCAGTGTCTACTATACTATTTCTTTCTTCTATTTTAGATTCTTCTTTCTTCATTTTATAAGAATATCTTTTATATAAATAATTTTTTATTGATATTCCATATAGTTCATACTTAGAATTAATATCTTCTTCTCCTCTTTTTATTGTATGCCATATTTTAATTGGAGAATCACATAATTTGTTAGATTCTATGTTTCTTAATATTAAAACTTTTATATTTTCTATATCTTTATTAGTAGAAGTATCACTCATTAAAAATATTTTCTTATTATAATTACTATCTTTTTTACTTTTCTTTATAATTCCTGTTTCTAAAATTCCTTTTAGGTCTTTCTTATTAACCAAATATAAAAAATCTAAATTAATATTAGCACCAGATATCATTTATTTACCTCCTTACTTTAGAACAATTATTAATAGCAACATACTTATATATTATACACTATTTTACATAATTTGTAAAGTTATGTAAAATTTGTATAATAATATAAACAAAAAAGCACAGCATTCGCTGTGCCTATTTGTTTTTTGCCTATACGCTTGCCGCCTTAGCTCCCGAAATCTCAACGTCAATCGGCAAATCAACATATGCTACCCAGTTTTTCCGGCGTCCATAAGAAATGATTGAGAAAATCGTTTCATCACGAATTGTTTTCTCTTCTCTGGACACACGTTCACGTTCAGCAGAATATGTGTTATCTCCACGCCACCGATCAAGCACCAGAGTATAGGTCTTTGCTTCGTTCAATGTAGCTGCCATACTGAGAAGCTGCTGCTCAATCATTCTTTTATCGAGCTTGTTAATGGGTGCATAGTTTATCAGATCGATAATTTCCTTCACCTGCGGATGAACCTCTGAGAGATTCTCCAACGTTGCGTATAAATCTACATGTTCCTTTTTTGCCGGTCTACAAGTTAAAATAATCATATATTGTCCTCCTCAAATGAAATCTTTTACTTTGTTACCATGGAACTTTATATTATTGGATATACCAATTGAATTCATTATATCATGCTTTACATAATTTTTCAACTTTTTTTATATTTAACTTCAATTTATTATACAGGAAAGGCGCGACAGTCAGTCGCGCCTCCTATTCTCTTAAACTGCCACTGCAATCGGCAAATCAATGTACACATGCGTGCTTCCCCCATTTGCCATTATGGTGAAGATAGTTTCGTCTGTAATCAGTTCTCCATCCTCAACAATTCTTGCCCGATGAGCAGAGTATGTATTGCCACCGCGCCAGAGTCCAGGAAAAATTTTATACTGGCTAGAACGCAGAGCAGATACCATGCACATGAGCTGATCAATGATCATTTCCTTGTCGTTCTGGTCGATTGACTTAGATGCCTGCACCTGATCTAAAATCGCCTTAACCTTCGGATACTTCTCACCAAACTTCTTCATCATCATTGCTTTCTCCATGTTGTTTTCCTCCTTGAATTGATAAAATTGCTTAATAACTCCATATATCTTTATTATACTACAATTAACATAAAAAATAAAATTATATAAACTTAGCAATACTATAGAATAAGACAATCTCCTATAAAATACAAAAGCACAGCAAATGCTGTGCTTCCCCATATAAATCTCAATTAATTTATTTACTTGCTTTTTCCAATTTATAAATTGCAAATGCAATAAACATTCCAATACTCGCTGTAATTACTTGTGTTGTTGTCATAGCTGTTTGTAAAGTTGTTACTAATTTTTCTGGGAATATATTAAATGCTTTTAATAACATAAATCCTCCTGCAATTACTATAACTTTTGATACTATTCCCACAATTCCTGCTAAGAAATAATGTTTTTCTTTTGATAACATTAACAATTTATACATATATACTAACACAAAATTTCCAATCCATATAGCTGGTATCATATATACCATATAAACTGATGCACTTTTAAATACATAACCACTTAACATTGTAGAAATACTTGGCATTGTTACAACACCTAATATTTTTTTCCAACCTTTAAGATTAATAGCAGACATTATCAACGCTGTATTTACAATTGATCCTACTATTAATTGAGAATTTTGAGTTATAATACTTTGTGCTCCAAAAATATTTTTAATTAATTGACCTAAAAAAGTTGGAACTAATAATGCTAATAAAAATATTGAAATAGTTTGAATTAAATCTGCGTTTTTTGAAAAATCTTTAACTCTTTTGTTAATTATACTTTCCATTTTATAACCTTATATGATAAATCCATCATATCCTTTCTTTTATCTTTTCAAAATAATTATAGCATAACCTCGAAAAATAACACATATTTTTCATAAAAATTTATAAAGTAATTTTTGGAAATGAAATTTATAGTAAAATATGTTGAAAGAGTTAGACCTAATACTACAGTAGAACAATTTAAAGCAAATGTAACTTTGGAGAATGTAACAACAGAC
>CAORJJ010000021.1 GCA_948517135.1 uncultured Clostridia bacterium
GTATTCATATATATTATACCTCCTTCTTAATAATCATAAAAAATTATACTCTAGTTTTATTATATGTTAAATGAATTGTCAAGTATTTTTTAGCTTTTTTCAAATTCATTCTTCATCTTCTCAACAGCTCCGCTTTTTACAAAGTTTTCAGCCTGTTTTATTGTAAAATAGAATAAGTATTCGTCACTACTTCCATGAGCTTTAACTACTGGTTTTTTTACTCCTAAAAATAGTGCTCCTCCATATTCTTTATAATCCATTGTTTTAGCAAATTTTTTTATAGCAGGAAGACATGGAATAGATCCTAATGTTGTAAGAATATTTCTCTTCAAGCATTCTGTTAAATTTCTTTTTACAAGTTTTCCAAGACCTTCCGTAGTCTTCAAAAATACATTTCCTGTAAACCCATCTGTTATAACACTATCAACTTCACCTGAAAAACAATCTCTTCCTTCAACATTTCCTACAAAGTTAACTCCATATTCTTTACCATGTTCTTTTAATAAGTTATATGTTTCTTTTACTAAATCATTACCTTTTGTTTCTTCAGTTCCTATATTTAATAATCCAACTTTTGGATTTTCTATTCCAAAAGTATTTTTTAAATATATTGTAGACATTTGAGCAAATTGAACTAAATTTAATGGCTTACAATTTGTATTAGCTCCAGCATCCATAAGCATAAAGCTCTTTTTATAAGCTGGTAATATTGGAGCAATGGCTGGTCTATCAATACCTTTTATTCTTCCAACAAGTAATGTTGCACCTGTTAATAATGCACCTGAATTTCCTGCTGAAATAAATACGTCTCCTTCGCCTTCTTTTAACATCTTAAATCCAACTACCATTGAAGAATCTTTTTTATGCTTTATTGCAACAGTTGGAACATCTTCCATTTCAATTGATTCAGTAGTATGTTTAATAGTAATTTTATTTGTTAAATCTGATATTTTATCTTTTCCATAAAATTCTTTAACTTTAGAATTTATAATCTGTTCATTTCCTATTAATACAATTTCTGAATCTATTTCTTTTGATGCTTTAACTGCACCTTTAATAACAGCATCTGGTGCATTATCTCCTCCCATTGCGTCTAATAATATTTTCAAGTTGATCTCCCTCCTAAAACAACATAGACAATAATATTTTAAAGTCTTTGTTTAAAAAAATCAATAGTTTTATTATAATTTGACCACTAGGTCAATATTTTATCTACTTATTGTAAACTTATAATCATCATAAGGAAAAGCATTAAATAACATTTCTCCTTTTAGCTCTTTTCTTGCAGTTTTCAAAATATCAATATCTCCAAAAACTACTGAAAAATTCTCATCTTTGCTTTCATTTATAAATTCTTGTATATCATCATATACTTCTAGAAAAATCTTTTCTCTAGTAGAATAATTTATTATCTTTTTATATTCTTCTTTATATTCTGATTGATTTATAAAAAGTTTTATAGAACCAAAATTATTATATTCAACTTCTCTATTTACAAATGACTTAAATTGCATATATTCAAAATAATCACCAATATAAACAAGTTTATCAAACAATTTGCTATTATCTTTTAAATATACTTCATTGTAGCTATCATCATAATTAATCCATTTATTTTCTAACTTGCGATTTGCAAAAGCTTCTTTTATACAATCTATTAAAATACTATTAAATCTTCTATGCCCTTTTGAACATAATGTAATATTATTATTATATATGATTGAATCTAATATATATGTTATTGTAATTTCAGGATTACCAGAATAATATACTGCTATTTTCTTGTTTTCATGATTAAAATCTTCAAAATTTTCATATTCTTTAATTGTATTTGCGATCTTTTGTAAATTTATAGAATTTCCTCTACACATTTCTTCATTTAAAACTTTATCTAGCAAATTTTTATTCATATTTAGTTCAGATCTTATTTCTTTTAATAAACTTTTAAATTCAGCTTTCTCCATAATTTCAATTCCTTTTCTATATAAATATCATTTATATTCTATACGAAAATTTAATCATTGTAAATAGCAATACATAAAAAAGAGCTTCCTAGTAACTCTAAGAAACTCTTATATTTATATTATCTATTTTAAATTATTCAATAATATCAGCAACTACACCTGAACCTACTGTTCTACCACCTTCACGGATAGCGAATCTTAGTCCTTTTTCGATAGCGATTGGTGTAATTAATTCGATTGTCATTGAAACGTTATCACCTGGCATAACCATTTCAACACCAGCTGGTAAATCAATAACACCTGTAACGTCTGTTGTTCTGAAATAGAATTGTGGTCTATATCCATTGAAGAATGGTGTATGTCTTCCACCTTCTTCTTTTGTTAGAACGTAAACCTCTGATTTGAATTTTGTATGTGGTTTTATTGATCCTGGTTTAGCAATAACTTGACCTCTTTCGATATCTTTTCTATCAATACCTCTTAAAAGAACACCGATATTATCTCCAGCTTCAGCTTGATCTAATAATTTTCTGAACATTTCAACACCAGTAACAACTGTTTTTCTACTTTCAGCTGATAATCCAACGATTTCAACTTCGTCTTGCATTTTGATGATTCCTCTTTCAACTCTACCTGTTGCAACTGTTCCACGTCCAGTAATTGTAAATACGTCTTCAACTGGCATTAAGAATGGTTGGTCAACTGGTCTTTCTGGAGTTGGGATATATGCATCAACTTCAGCCATTAAAGCTTTAATTGGAGCATAAACTTCATCATCTGGGTTTGTAGATGTTGCTTCTAATACATTTAATGAAGAACCTTTAATAATTGGAATATCATCTCCAGGGAAATCATATTTAGATAATAAATCTCTAACTTCCATTTCAACTAATTCTAATAATTCTGGATCATCAACCATATCGCATTTATTTAAGTAAACAACGATATATTTAACACCAACTTGTCTTGCAAGTAAGATGTGCTCTCTTGTTTGAGGCATTGGTCCATCAGCAGCTGAAACTACTAATATAGCACCATCCATTTGAGCTGCACCTGTGATCATGTTTTTAACATAGTCAGCGTGACCTGGACAGTCAACGTGTGCATAGTGTCTGTTTTCTGTTTCATATTCAACGTGAGCTGTATTAATTGTTATACCTCTTGCTTTTTCTTCTGGAGCTCCATCGATTTGATCGTAAGCTGTATATTGAGCTTTTCCTAATAATCCTAAATATTTAGTAATAGCTGCAGTTGTTGTTGTTTTACCATGGTCAACGTGTCCGATTGTACCAATGTTAACGTGTGGTTTTGTTCTTTCGAATTTAGCTTTAGCCATTTTAATAATCCTCCTTTAATTTTTTGAGATTTTCTCTCTTTATTTATTTTTAAAATTTAATGACTTAATTCATTTACCTGCATTCTACACTATAATTTTTAAAAATGCAAGTCTTTATTTATAATATTATTCTTCAGATTTAGCTCTTGAAGAAACAATATTTTCTAATATTGATTTTGGAACTTCATCATAATGAGATGGTTCCATAGAATATGTTCCTCTACCTTGTGTTTTAGAACGTAAGTCTGTCGCATAACCAAACATTTCTGAAAGTGGGATAAATGCACGAATTTCTTGCATTCCATCTACACCGTCCATACCTTCCATTCTACCACGTCTAGAGTTGACGTCTCCAATAACATCTCCCATGTATTCTTCTGGAACTGTTATTTCAACTTTCATAATTGGTTCTAATATAACTGATTTTGCTTTTTTACATCCTTCTTTGAATGCCATAGATCCTGCAATCTTGAATGCCATTTCTGAAGAGTCAACATCATGGTAAGAACCATCAACTAAAGTAGCTTTAAAATCTATAACTGGGTAACCAGCAAGTGTACCACTTTCAGCTGCTTCTCTAATTCCTTCTTCAACTGGTTTAATATATTCTTTTGGAACAACACCACCAACGATTTTGCTCTCAAATTGAATACCTGTACCTGGCTCTAATGGTTCCATTTCTAACCAAACGTGACCATATTGTCCTCTACCACCAGATTGACGAATGAATTTACCTTCAACTCTAACTGCATTTCTAATTGTTTCTTTGTAAGCAACAGATGGCTTACCAACACTACATTCAACCTTGAATTCTCTTTTTAATCTATCTACGATGATATCTAAGTGTAATTCACCCATACCAGCGATAATAGTTTGACCTGTTTCGTGGTTTGTATATGTTTTAAATGTAGGATCTTCTTCTGCAAGTTTTGCAAGTGCAATTCCCATTTTTTCTTGGTTAGCTTTATCTTTTGGTTCGATAGCTATATCAATAACTGGTTCTGGGAATTCCATTGATTCAAGGATTATTGGATGATCAGGATCACATAATGTATTTCCTGTTGTAACATCTTTTAATCCAACTGCAGCTGCAATATCACCAGCATATACTTTTTCAATATCTTCTCTGTGATTTGAGTGCATTTGAAGAATTCTACCAATTCTTTCTTTTTTATCTTTGCTAGAATTTAAAACTGTTGATCCTGATTCTAATGTTCCAGAATAAACTCTAAAGAAACATAATTTTCCTACAAATGGATCAGTAGCAATTTTAAATGCTAATGCTGCAAATGGTTCTGAATCTGAAGTTTTAGATGAAACTTCTTCACCATCCATATTTTCTCCTTTGATATCTTCAATATCTAATGGAGATGGCATATATGCAACTACGGCATCAAGTAATTCTTGAACACCTTTATTTTTATATGAAGAACCACATACAACTGGTACTATTTTATTAGCTATTGTTCCAGTTCTTAAACCTTTTTTGATTTCATCTTGAGAAAGTTCTTCACCTTCTAAGTATTTCATCATTAATTCTTCATCTTGCTCAGCAACTGATTCTATCATCTTTTCACGATATTCTTTTGCTAACTCTACCATATCAGCTGGTATATCTGTTTCTTCAACATCTTTTCCTAAATCGTCTTTATGAATAAAAGCTTTCATTTTTATTAAATCAACGATTCCTTGGAAGTTATCTTCTGCTCCAATTGGTAATTGGATTGGAACAGCATTTGCTTTTAATCTATTTTTTAATTGATCAACACAAAGCATGAAATTTGCACCAGTGATGTCCATTTTATTTACATAAACCATTCTTGGTACACTATATTTATCAGCCTGTCTCCAAACTGTTTCTGTTTGTGGTTGAACTCCACCTTTAGCTGCTAAAACTGTTACAGCACCATCTAATACTTTTAAAGATCTTTGAACTTCAACAGTAAAATCAACGTGTCCTGGGGTATCAATAATATTAATTCTATTATTATCCCAGAAACATGTTGTACAAGCAGAAGTAATTGTTATACCTCTTTCTTGTTCTTGTGCCATCCAGTCCATTGTTGCACCACCTTCGTGAACTTCTCCTATTTTATGAGTCTTTCCTGTATAGAAAAGAATTCTTTCAGTAGTAGTAGTTTTTCCTGCATCAATGTGAGCCATTATTCCTATATTTCTTGTTCTTTCTAATGGATATGCTCTTCCTGCCACTATTTTTTCCTCCTATTTTATTTTTTCATAAATAGTAAATTGGAATTATAAGCAAACAATACATGGTTGATGAAATCCAACACTGTAATGCATAGCTTAGGATTTCAATTCTACCATTTGTAATGTGCAAAAGCTTTATTAGCTTCAGCCATTCTATGTGTATCTTCTTTCTTCTTGAATGCTCCACCGTTTCCGTTAATAGCATCTATAATTTCACCAGCTAGTTTTTCAGCCATTGTTTTTTCATGTCTTTTTCTAGCATATGTTACTAACCATCTTAAACCTAAAGTTTGTCTTCTTTCTGGTCTAATTTCTAATGGTACTTGGTATGTTGCTCCACCAACTCTTCTTGCTTTAACTTCAAGAACTGGCATTATGTTTTCTAATGCTGCTTCAAATACTTCTAATGGATCTTTTTGTTCTTTTTCTTTGATTATATCGAAAGCACCATAAACTATATTTTGAGCAACTGATTTTTTACCATCTAACATTATATTGTTGATTAATTTTGTAACAACTTTGCTGTTATATAATGGATCTGGTAATACATCTCTTTTTGCTATATATCCTTTTCTTGGCACTATACTTCCCTCCTTATAATTTGTTTGCCATGTAATCTTTTACAAAGCTTATTATTTTAATTCTGCACATAATGCAGAAAGGTACTCTGGAAAGATTATTTTTCTTTCCCGTAATAGTGCAAGATTTTTTATATATTCTATAAAAGAACAATGCACTATTATCAATTAATACTGAATTTGTGAAAAGCATCGTCTTACATTGTTAATTTGATTAAAAATTTTAATTACATATATAATGCTTATAAAATTTCTGATTCATTTTCCTAGTAATACTTACTTTTTATAAATTCTATTTTTTAGGTCTTTTAGCTCCGTATTTAGATCTAGCTTGCATTCTATCTTTAACACCTGCTGTATCTAAAGTACCTCTAATAATATGGTATCTAACACCTGGTAAGTCTTTTACTCTACCACCTCTTATAAGTACAACACTGTGTTCTTGTAAGTTATGTCCTACACCAGGAATATAAGATGTTACTTCATATCCGTTTGAAAGTTTAACTCTGGCAACTTTTCTTAAAGCTGAGTTAGGCTTCTTAGGTGTAACAGTTTTAACTACTGTACATACACCTCTTTTTTGAGGAGCTCTATGATCAGTTTGAACTTTTTTTCTAGAGTTATAACCTTTTTGAAGAGCAGGAGCTGTTGATTTTTTTGTTGATGTTTGTCTACCTTTTCTTACTAATTGATTAATTGTTGGCATTCTTCTTTTTCACCTCATTTCTACATACAAATAATACGCTAGAGTACAGGTTTCCCTATACAATAGCGTATCTATTTTATCACTTTTATTACTCTATGTCAATACTTTCCAAAAGTTTATTTTTCGTTAATTCCGTAAGGTTTTCACAAATTTTACTTTAAAATTTGTGATGCTATTTTTTGCAATATTTTTGGATCTATTATCTCTTTTATAAATACTTTTCCATCAATTTCTTTTTTTATTAATACCTTAGGTTTAATATTTTTTTCAACTGTGCAACAAAAATAGTATTTTTCATTATCTTCTCTTATAATATCTACTATTCTATATATATTTCCATCTTCTAATGTTATTTTTCCGCCTATTTTAAATTCTTTCAATTTATCACCTACTCTAATTCAATATCTGTAACCATTCTTTGCTTCTCTGCTATTTCTTTTAGTACTTGTGGATCTCTTGTATATTCCTTTTTTTCATCTTCCAATAATTCCTATGCTAGTTTTCTTAAATCTTGTTTCTTCTCATCTGAATAAGCACTATATTCTTCTCCAAAAGTATTTTTCAATATATTTTCTAACAATTCTTGATCTTGGAACCTTAGTATAGCACCTTTAAATTCTAAACTTTCCATTTTAGATTCATAAGCTGGAATACGAAGAGTTGCATCAATCTGTTCCTGATAAGTTAGATTTTCAAAATTATACTGGCTATTATCTTTTACATTTTTAAGTTCATCTTTAGCATTTTCTATTTGTTGTTGATTTGCTTCTTGAAGAGTAATCATTACTGGTTCTTTAGGAGCCAATGCACATATTTCTTGAATTGAATGATTTACAATCCCAATTGATGTACACAACATTATTGTTGCTAAACCAATTTTAAATGTCATCCATCCTCTTCTTACTGTTACATCATCAGTTGCATCTTCATAACCTTGAACTTCTTTATAAAACTCTCTGTCATCTCTATCTTTAGATTCCCTGTAATTAGCTAGTTGACTTCTAGTAAGATTATAATAGTAATCTTCTACATAATCATAATCACCTCTATTATATTTCATCTGTAACATAATTCTTCTAATTAAACATCTTTTTTTAGGCTCTGTTAATCTCCCTTTGGGAATTGTTATAGGCTTAGAAACTTTCTTCTGATTTTTTTCCTTTTTATTTATTTTTTTAGGCTTTTTTGTAAATAAATTTTTAAATATACTACCATTTCTTGAAGAATATGTATGATGTATTCTTTTTCTAGTTCCTGAAATATTTCTTTTTGTATATATTGGTTCTTCCATACATTTTCCTTTCATTATATAAGTAAAAGGCTATATTTAATATAGCCTTTATATGTAAATTTATTTTTTATCTACCATCATCGTCATCTTTACCTCTTGTATCTGAATAAGCTTTAACTATATCATCTTCTCTTGTTACAAATTCAAGATCATCAGTTTGTTCAATTTGAGAATCTACTGCTCTTCCAGCATCTTCTCTTGCAAGTTCTTCATTTCTATCTTCTAAAACTTGAATT
Organism: uncultured Clostridia bacterium; assembly: GCA_948517135.1. Taxonomy (GTDB): domain Bacteria; phylum Bacillota; class Clostridia; order TANB77; family CAG-508; genus Scatovivens. The sequence goes on from CAORJJ010000021.1 coordinate 8,323, forward strand.
TCTTCTAATGCTTTTGTACCTTTTTCTGCTAACTTCTCTCTTTCTGATTCTTTTGATACTTTTAAAATATCTAACCCTAGTCTATCTATTTTTAAATTTTCAAGTTCTCTTCTTGCTTTAATCTCATCTTTTACTTCTGGAGTTAAAGCATCACGATATTTTTTAACCAATTTATCTGAATCCTTTGGTGGCTCAAAAAATTTTTTTGGTTTAAATTTAGATGCTAACTTTGAGAAAAATCCTTTTACTTTATTAAAAATACCTGATTGTATCATTTTAGCATTTTTAAGTAAATCGAATATTTTTACATCTTCAACTACACCTTTTCCACCATCAAGTCCTGAAGCTTTTTCAAGTTCTTTTATTGCTGAATAGTATCCTTTATCTGGATCATTAAATGCTTCATCTACTGATGCTGGTGCTGGTTTTCCATTTAATATTGCAAATTGAAGCTTATCAATATTTTCTGTTTTTTCTACAAGTTCATCATATGCATCTAATGCATCTTCATTATTTCTAATAGCTGAATCTTTTTCTAATAATTGAAGATTTTCATTATCAGTATGATAATATGCACTATCTAATGTTTCGCCTTCTTCTATCCTATCATTTAATACTTCTTTTAAATAATTTTGCCAAGATTCAATATCATAACCTGTTAAATCTTCTAAATCTAAAGCTATTAATTGATATTCAGAAATCTTGTCTTTAAGCTCTTGCATTGCTTCTTTACTATCATCTACTTTACATTTTTGAAAAGCTTTTCTAACATCTAAATCAGCTTTTGTAAAGTCTTCAAATTTTTTACTTACATTTGATTTTTCATCATCTAATTCTGGAACAAGTTCTTCTATAACAATATGTTTATCTTTTAACTCTTGTTCTATTTTTTTAGCTTCTTTATATTCATCTGATGGTTCACCTAAATTTGCTTCTTCTTTTGTAATCTTTTTGTCTGTATCTTCAATCTGTGTATCTATATCAGCAATTTCTGTATCTAGAGCTTCTATTTGAGGTTTTAATATAGTCTCTATTCCATTTTTGAACTCTTCTATTTTTTCAATTAAATCAGTATTTTGTAATTGTGGTTTAGCTTTTTTAGCATCTAATTCTTTAAGTCTTGTATCTCTTGAAGTCTCTAGTTTTGAAATCATGGAATCTGCTTCTTGGATCTTTGATGTTGCTGATGGTAAGCTTAAATTATCTAATTGATTATTAGAAACAGCTTTTAAAATGTACTCAACATCCTTTGAATCTATTTCTATTCCAAACTTACTTTTAATTTCATCTTGTAATTTTTTACGAGCATCAAAAAATTTTTTCTTAGCAGCATTTGAATCTGCATTTTCATCATTATCAGCTTCGTCTCTTTCTTTTTTGCTTTCACTTAATTCTTCAACTAGAGTTTTCAAATTATCTTTTGATCCATCTTTCATCGCTTTTGAAAGATCTTTACCAAATTTTTCATACCCTTCTTTTATCTTATTTTGAGCATCTATTTCAGTTTTAAATTGATATTTAACTGCAAGTTGCAATTGTTTATTAATTGTTGGATCTTGCTCTAAAATATCAAAAATTCCATCTAACTTAGATTGTGCATCAGCAAGTTTCTTTTCAGTTTCTGCATATTCGGGTTTTTTCTGTATTTCTGTTTTTTCTTTTTTTATTTTATCTAATTCTGTTTTTTGTGTAGCCAATGCTCTTTCCAAAGTTTTTATTTTATTTTTCTTTTCTTTTATTCTACTTGCCATTCTTGGAGTTAAGTTTCCTTTGTCATTTTCTGAAACAAATTTTCTTAAACTTTTAAGTTGTTCTTTGTCATCATCCATTGCTATTATAATATCTTGTTCGTCTGAAGTTAATCTGTCCATTTCTGCTACATAATTTTTTCTTGTAGTTGTTAAACTAGTGATTTCGCTTTGAAGTTCAGTCATACTCTTTCTAATTTCATCTAAAGTTTTTTTAGCCATTTTCATCTTATAATAAGTACTTGCTATACTTATTATATCCTCCTTCTTTATTTTTTTAGATTCTATTATTTACTATTTTTCTCTTTTTCGATTTCAATTTCAGCTTGTAATTTCGATATATCAACAGTCATTTCAGCTATTTTATCAATAAGATCTAAATCCTCTTGGCTTATTTTTTTTTCCATTACAAATCTCCTTCCAATCTTTTGTATAGCATCTATTTTTTTAATGTCACAAACTTCCAACTGTTATCATTTTAGCATAAATACTAGTTTTTTTCAATAGTTTTACATAATTTTTTTACATTTTTATTATTTGATTTCTTTGATAGTCTTAATTTTATTCAAACTAATTTCTGCTAATTTTGAATATTTTAATTTTTTATCCTTTATCTTTTCTTCTAATTGCGGAAGTATTCCAAAATTAGCATTCATTGGCTGAAATTTACTATTTTCAGTAGAAATATAGTCAGCAAGAGCTCCCATTACAGTCTCTTTTGGCATAATAATTTCTTCTTTTCCAAGAATTCTATTTGCAATATTTATACCAACTAAAAATCCTGATGATATTGATTCTACATAACCTTCAACTCCTGTTATTTGTCCTGCAAAATATATATTATTATTTTTTCTCATATTATATATATTATTTAATAACATACTTGAATTTATATATGTATTTCTATGCATTACTCCATATTTAACAAATGATGCATTTTCTAATCCTGGTATCATACTGAAAACTCTTTTTTGCTCTCCATATTTTAAATTAGTTTGAAATCCTACTATATTATATAAATTTCCTTCTTGATTATCTTGTCTTAATTGCACAACAGCATATGGTCTTCTTCCAGTTCTTTTATCAGTAAATCCTACTGGTTTTAATGGTCCAAATCTTAGTGTATCTATTCCTCTTTTTGCCATAATTTCTACTGGCATACATCCTTCGAAAATTTCTCTTTTTTCAAATTCATGTAAAGTGACTACTTCTGCATTTATTAACTCTGTAACAAACTTTTCATACTCTTCTTTATTCATAGGAAGATTAACATAACTTGCTTCTTGATTTTCAATTCTTTTTAGCCATTCTTCATAGTCTTCATCTTTTCCACGTTCTTGTTCGTATCTATCTCCCAAAAAAGCTATATTCATATCAATAGAATCTTTTTCAATAATTGGAGCTGCAGCATCATAGAAAAATAAACCTGTATCTCCAGTTAATTTAATAATTTCTGTTGTTAGTTTTTCTGATGTTAATGGTCCTGTCGCAATTACAACAATCTTATCTTTAGGAATTTCTGTAACTTCTTCTCTAATAAGTTCAATATATTCATTTGATTCCACTAACTTTGTAACTTCTTCTGCAAATTTTTCTCTGTCTACTGCTAAAGCCTGTCCTGCTGGAACATTCACTTTATCTGCTATAGGTATTAATTCACTTCCTAATAATCTCAATTCTTCTTTTAATAATCCACATGCATTAGTTAATAAATTTGATTTAAAGGAATTGCTACATACTACTTCTGCAAGATTATTATTTGAATGAGCTTCAGAAAATTTTATTGGTTTCATTTCATATAGTTTTACTTTAATTTTATGTTTTGCAATTTGCATAGCTGCTTCGCAACCAGCTAATCCACCACCTATTACAATAACTTCATTCATTCTTACACATCCTTTTATTCTCCATAAGAAACATCATCTTTATTTTCAGTTTCTCTATTACTTTCTTGTGATGTCTTATTAGTAGCAATATTATTTATTGCTTTACTTCTATCAACATCTACTTTATATCTTTGATCAAATGTATTTGGTATTTGAGTTTCTTCTTGTTTGTGAGCTTCTTCTGTTTCCATATTATTTTCATTTTTACCAAACATATTTTTCATTGCATTTTTTATATTATCTAAAAATCCACCTTTAGTTTCTACTAAAGCTAGTTCATCTGTATTTTCTTCAATAGTTTTTCTAAAATTTGAAATTGCACTTTTTATTCTGTCTACAAATGATAGTTTAGGTTGTTCAACATTTTGTGTTTCTTCATCTTGTACGAGTTCTTGAGGTTCATCATCTTTTGATATTTCTTTAGATGGTATATTATCTATTTTTATATCTTCTAATTTAATTCCCATTGATAATTCATTTCCATATTCAGTTTTTTCTGTTCCTAATGTTTCGTAATTTTCACTTTGCGCTCTTTGTGATTTTTCTGTTAAATTATCAGATTTTTCAAATTTTATATTTCTATTATCTTCAGATGATACTTTTTCTATATTAGAGTTAAGTATTCTATCTTCTATTTCCCCCAAAGATCTCCTTAAAGCATTATTAGCCTTATTTTTCTGTATTTCTTTAGCTCTATCTATATCATTAGTGGAAATTAATTTTTGGAACTCATCTTCATGTGTATATTGATCATAACGTTTTAATCTAGATCTTGCATGTACTAGCTTACTGTTTTTATATAGATTTTCAAAATCATCAAAACAATTAACTTCAATATCTTTTTTTTCCTTCAAATTATATAGTTTAGCAAATTCGTTAAAAACTGCTTCTTTATCTACTTCAAAATTTTCTTCATCTATCATGAAATTTTTTTCAGGTGTAGATATAATTTCTAATCTTCTTGTAGCTAGTTTAGATATAATTGGATTTTCTTTATTATTATCTAATAATCCTAAAACCGATTTATAAATATATACTCGTTTCTCTTTTTCAGATAAATTTTGATAATCTTCTGGACTTTCAACTTTATCCTCATCAATTACATAATCTGACATCAAGTCACCAACATATTTCATATTTACATATTGAAGAAATTCTTTTTTTACATCATCTTTTAATATACCATTTTCAATAAAATCTTCTCTTTTCAAACTAGGATGTTTTTCTTCAAAGTCTTTTAAATTTTTGTTAAATTGTATATGTCCCTTTTCTGTAATTAATGGATTATTCTTTCTTTCTTCATCTTGGCTTAACAACATTATATATCTATACTTTTCAGCTGTGTGCTTTTCTTCAATCCAAGAACCTGAAAGAGTTTTGCAATATAAGTCATTAAATTCTTTATCGTCATTTTCTGTATATTTATATTTAGAATTTTTAAAATATCTTTCTTGTCTATTTTGAGCCAATTCACTAATATCAACTGTACTAGAAAACATATCAGATAATTTTGATAAACTTTCAATGCTTAAAGCTTTATTCATATCCTTTTCATCAACATTATCAATTTTCTTTGAATTTTCATTTTGAAGCATAATAGTTTTTGCAGTATACATAATTCTACTTACAGTAAATATATCACAATCTTCTATTCCCAATTCATTTCCAAGCATTGGAGATAATTTTTCAAAATCACTAATCATCTTTCCTGTTTCTTCATCAATCAATTTTGAATTTGGACAAATTTTTTGAATTGTAGAAATAAGTTCTGGTTGATAATCTTCTAAAATTCCATCTAATGATGCAATCAAAGTTAACATTACTTTTCTCTTTAATTCTGGATTTTCTATTAAATATTCAAGATTTTCTTCTGATAAACTATTAATAGTTCCAATTGTTAATAATGCATTTTTCTCTACTATGGCATTATTATATACTTCCAATTTCATATTACTTTCAACTGGATTTTTTACAAACTCTAAAAACTGTTTTCTTTTATCTGGATTTTTTCTTATTAATTCATCTCTTTTCTTTATCGCATCTTTTTGATCATTTCCATAAGTAGATTCAATTTCATTTTGCAATCTTTGAAATTCCATTAACTCTTTATCTTCATTATTTATTTGTTTATCAAGTATTGTTATTCTATCTTTTAATTCAGATGGTAATTGTAATTCATCAATTTTTTGAGCATCTATTTTTCCAATTATTTTATTTGATAAATCATCATAAACTTCAAGTTTTCTATAATTTACTGTTTTTATACGTTCAATATCTGAAATAACATCTTCTACATGTCTACCATTTATTACTACTGCTCCAAACTCTTTGTCACTTAAAGTTTCAAGTTTCTTCATTTTTGAAACAACATATTGAGATTTATTTAATTCACAAAAATCTAACAATTCATTATAATTTTCAAAGTTATGAGATGATAATTTATTATATTCATCTAAAATTACATCAAAATTTATTTCAGAATTATTTTTATTATCAAATTTTATAAACTCTATTCCTGTACTATTTAATATCTCTAATCTTCTTTTTCCAAACTTTGAAATAACATCATTAGTTGGCTTTAATTTTTTTGATACTTTTTTTTGATTTTCATAATTTATTGCTATAATTGTATTTCGCAAATATACTTTCTTATCATGATCACTTAATTTATTATAATCTTCAAAACTATTAACATTTTCTTGATCTTCTCTAAATTTTGTAGTTAATTCTGATTTTATTCTGTATTCCTCATAACGTTCCATTGCACCCTTATAAACGCTTCTTAAATTTCCTGATTCGTCAACAATTTTATCATAATTAAGATTTGAATTATTCTTTACAAAATCTTCTAATTCTTTATTCACTTCTTCTAAGCGTTTATTTATAAATTCTTTATCTAAATTACCATTTTCTTCTAGTTTTTGTTTGGTATTTAACAGATGCATAAATCTATAATTTAAAGCCACTGATTTACTACTTATCCATGTTTTTACTGTTGTGTGTTGATACAAGAATTGGAAATCATTTTTATCTTTTTCACTAAATTCTATTTTTGAGCTTCTAAAATATTTTTCTTCAAAAGTTTCATTATTTTCACGTACAAATTTTCCAATGTTTAATTCTTCCGCATTTTCTTTATACCAATTTTGTGCTTGTTCATCTGTAATTTTTCCTTCAGATATAGCTTTAATCACATCAAAGTTCTTTAGTATTTGGTTGCTACTAGCCTTTAATAATTCTTCAAAACCTTCAACTTGAAGCATATCAAAACCCAAAAACTTCTCTAATGCTATACGATTTTCTTTTACATTATCTTTTGAAGGATCATAGTCTGGAATCATCTGAGCTAGCATATTAGCAACCTCATCTCTGATTTCTGGAATATTAAGTCCACATATTATATCTTTAACAGCATTTATCTTATGATTATATGTTAAATTTTCAATTCCTATTTGGTTTGCAGAAGAAATTACTCTTATTACTGCCATTTTCAATAAATGACTAGTTGCTTCAAAATCCTCTTTTCTAATTCTACCTGTTTCTGGATCTATAAAGTTTTGTTCAAGCTCCTCTTTTCCCTTTAAAAATTCATTTCTTCTATTTAAAATAACACTATATTCTGGTGTTCCTTTCGAATTTTCAAGTTGTCTATCAAATTCAATTAAATCTATCTCTTCTTGAGTGTAATACTTTAAATATTCTATACTGTCATTATATTCTTTTAATAGTTTACTTCCTACTGTTTTTTCGTTTACTTGTATATTCTTTTTTAAATTAATATACCATTCAGATGGCTTTTCTCTTTCAAATACTCTTGAAACTTCCCTTCTCTTAGCTTGTATATGTTCCTCACTCTTATATTTGCTATCATCTTTAGTATCTTTGCTTTCGAAAATTCTCCTAATTTTTTCTTCATCATCGTTTTTGTTTATTCTATATTCAGAATTCTCTCGCATCTTCTTTTCTGTTCTAGCTCTATCTATTTTGCCATCTTTTCCACTTACCATTACAAATTCATCATTTGTATTGATTAAATTAACAAATTCATCAAAAACTTCTTGAAGAACATCCATTGCAATCTCTTCAGTAACCATAGTTCCAGTCTTTTCAGCAAATCTTTCTTTTATAACTTCTTTACTTACATAATTAGAACCACAATTTAATAAATTATTAATATTATTAACAATAGCATCATCTCTATTTTCATTTAAAATTGTATCAAAATCAATAACACGATTATTTTCATCTAAAACTAATGTGTCTTTGTCTTTATCTTTTTCAATTACTTCTTTATCAACTTTTGTACTTTCTTCCATATTTTTATCCCACTATAAAAACAATTTTATAAGTATATTATAATTTTTTGCTTTTTTTATTACAATTACAAAAATATTACTTTTCTTCCATATTTTTAGTACATTTGTCAAACTTACTATTTCCCTAATATTTATTAATATTTTAATTTTTTTTAAATTTTTTTATGTGAGCATAAAAAAACATCAGATATTACATTAATATCTGATGTTAAAATTATTTTGCTTTACTTTTTGTAGTCTTTTTTTTAGTAGTTGATTTCTTCTTTGTAGTTTTTTTCTTTGGATTTTCCTTTTCAAATAATTCTAAATCTTTTTCATTTGAAGGTACAAACTTTTCACCTTCCTTTGGTTTATTCCAAGAAATATAATAACATCCTTGCCCAATTCCAGAATTATTTTCACATATATAGTAATTACGTCTTTTCTTAGTTTTTCTAACCTGAACAGTAGCTCCACAAACTGGACATGGTACATCTACTGTTTCAATTATTGGTTTTGCATTTTGACATTCTGGGTATCCTGGACAAGCTAAGAATTTTCCAAATCTTCCATACTTATAAACCATCATTCTACCACATTTTTCGCATGGCACATCTGATTCTTCATATTGAAGAGTTACATGTTCTAATTCTTTCTCAACTTTTTCCACTATTTGTTCAAAAGGTGTGTAAAATTCCTTTATTACACTTTTCCATTTTTCATTACCTTCTGCAACTTTATCAAACTCTTCTTCCATTTTAGCAGTAAACTCAACATTTATTACATCTTCAAAGTTTTCTATAAGAAGTTTGTTTACTACCCTTCCTAGTTCTGTTGGCATAAGCTGTTTTTGAATTTTTTCTATGTATCTTCTTGTTAATATTGTTGTAATTGTTGGAGCATAAGTACTTGGTCTTCCAATTCCCTTTTCTTCTAATGTTTTGACTAAACTTGCTTCTGTATATCTTGGTGGTGGTTCTGTAAAACTTTGTTTTGATTCTAATTCTTCTTTTTTTACTTCTTCACCAACCATAAGTTCTGGTATTTTAGCAAATTCCTCTTTTTCTTCATTTTCTACATATAATGTCATATAACCTTTGAATTTCATTGTTTGACCATTTGCTTTAAAATTATATTCATTTCCATCTATTGAAACTGCAACTGTATCATATATTGCAGGTGACATTTGACTTGCCATAAATCTGTTATAAATTAACTTATATAACTTATATTGATCTGATGTTAAACTATCTTTTATTGCATCTGGAGTCAATTCAATATGTGATGGTCTAATTGCTTCATGGGCATCTTGTGCTTCAGATTTAGTTTTGAAAAATCTATTTTCATAATAGTTTTCTCCATAGGTTTTAACTATATGTTCTTTAGCAGCTTGTCTTGCCTCGTTTGAAATTCTTGTTGAATCAGTTCTCATATAAGTTATTAAACCTGTAACTCCATAGTCAGGAAGTTTAACCCCCTCATATAGACCTTGAGCAACAGACATTGTTTTTTTGATAGCAAAATTTAATTTTCTTGATGCATCTTGTTGAAGTGTACTTGTTGTAAAAGGTGGAGCAGGATTTCTTTTTCTTTCTCCTTTTTTTATATCTACAACTTTATATTTTGCATTTTCTAAATCTGCTAATATTTTATCAACTTCATCTTTTGTATGAAGCTCAATTTTTTCACCGTTTTTTCCAATAAACTTACAATCAAATTTAGTTTTTGTTTTCTTATCTGAAACTTTCAAGTTTATGTTCCAATATTCTTCTGGTATAAAAGCTTCTATCTCTTCTTCTCTTTCAACAATTAGTTTTACAGCAACAGATTGAACTCTACCAGCTGACAAACCTCTTTTTACTTTTTTCCATAATACTGGACTTATTTTATAACCTACTATTCTATCTAATACACGTCTTGCTTGTTGCGCATCAGTTAAATTTAAATCAATTTTTCTAGGATTACTTATACCGTTTTTTACTGCTTCTTTTGTTATTTCATTAAAAGTAACTCTACATACACTATCTTGATCAATTCCTAAAATATATGCTAAATGCCAAGCAATTGCCTCACCTTCACGGTCAGGGTCAGTTGCAAGATAAACTTTTTTTGCATTTTTTGCATCTTTTTTTAGTGAATTTATTAATGTGGCTTTTCCACGTATATTTATATATTGTGGTTCAAAATCATGTTCTATATCTATACCCATTTTTGATTTTGGTAAATCTCTAATATGTCCCATAGAAGCTACAACTTTGCTTTTTCCACCCAAAAATTTTTTTATTGTATTAGCTTTTGCTGGTGATTCCACAATTACTAATTTGTCTATCATTTAAAATTTCTCCCTTTTGTACTTATTACTTAATGTATTTTAATTCAATATATCGAAATTATCAAGTACTTTTTTATTTTATAAAATTAAATCATCATCTTCGTGTGCTTTTTTATTAGATTTATCATCTGTTAATTTGGGTCCATTATCATCTATAAGTGTTGCTAAGTCAGCATTCTCACCATTAAGCACTTTATTTTCTTCTTTAGTTTCCTTTGTACTCTGAGATTGACTAATACTTTCTTGTAAAGTCATTACTTTAAAATCATAGTTTTTAATACTGCTATTCTCTGAATTACTCATAAAATCTTTTAAAAATTCTTGAGCAACTGCTGGATTAAGTTTTACTAAATCTGTTATTGTTTCTTTAAATGTACCACTATCTTTTAAAAATGCTTTTTTTAATTTTTCTTTTTCTGCTTGCTTTATACCATTTTGCATAAGCATTATTTGATTATTACGTTCTGGATTTTTTTCATTAATCATTTCTATTAAAAGATCTTGTGATGTTTGCAAATCTATTCCAATATACTCAACTGGAGTCTGATTTTTAGTTAATGATTCATTAATTCTCTCTTTTAGCATATTATTTTTTATATCATTTAATCTACTAACTTTTTCTTTTATATTATGATCTGCATCATTATTTCTTTCGAAATCTTTTATAAATTTCTGAGCTGATTTAATGTTTCCTGCAATCCATTCGGTTGCATTTTTTTCAAAATTATTACCTGCATGAAGAATTAATTCAAAAAATATATCTTGTCTATATCCTTTTTCCACATTATTTTCAAGCTCTTCTCCATCTTTTGGAAGTTCTTGAGAACTATGCTCTACACTAATTCCATTTTGCATCAATAAGTTTTCATAAGTACATTCAGATTCTTGAGCCATTTTTATATTTTCTTCACTAAGTTCTATGCCAGATGCTATTAAAAATTCTTTTGTATATTCATTCATTGCCATATCTTTATCAACAACTATATTTCCATTCTCATCAATTTTATAGTCAATATCAACTTCGTATTTTTCTGCTAATTTTACTGCATATTCATTTTTTCCTTGAGATAGTGCTATACATATATTTCTCCACTTAGCAGTTTGTTTCTTTGTTTCATCATCTTTATATAATAATTCAGCTTCTGCTATACTTTTTATTGCCATTTTTTCTTCATCACTCTTTGCCTCATCATAAGCTTTTTTTGTAAATTCATCAAGAGAACCTCTTACCTTATTTCGTACATCTTTTGATGCTTCAGTTAAGTCAAAATATCCCTTTAATGCTGTTTCTATTAAGCCTGATGGTTTTGAATTATCATCTCCAAAAAGAGATTCAAAATCATTTATCACAATTTCATTTAGTCTTTGTTGTCTTCTATCTGATTTTGAAATTGGTCTTTCACCTTTATCTTCAACTGGCACTATTGGTTTAACTGCATCTATGGCAATATCTTGAGTTAACCCCTCAAGATTATCTACACCTTCAGCCAAAACCCTATTAAACATATCTACTTTAGCATTACTTTTCAAATCAGCAATTAGTCTACTTTTCTTTGATGAATCTGCATTTATAGGAATATAATTATCAGCTTTATCTTCAATTAATTTATAACATACCTTTAATGCTTTATCAATTTTCTCTTCAATTTCCTGTGGTGTCATTTGAGTATTTACAACAGCATTAGCAACTTTTGAAATTGCAATTTTATCCTGGCTTTCTACATTTTTCTTCTCTTCTTCCATAGTATCCCCTTTTATTTAACAAGATTTTCAATTTCTTTATAAATCTTTTCTTCTACATTACTTGGAGCAATTGAATTTGCTACTTTTCCCATTTCTTTTAATTCATGGCTATCTTCAATAATACTAGCTATCTCTTCTGATAAATTATTTCCATTTACTTCGTGGTTTAAAATAATTTTTGCTGCACCAATTTTCTTTAAAACCAATGCATTATCTTCTTGTCTATTTGCAGACATTGAAGGTAATGGTATGAATATTGCTGGTTTTCCAACAATAGAAATTTCTGTTATTGTCATAGCTCCACTTCTACAAACAAGCAAATCTGCAATATTCATCATTTCTTCCATATTGTATATATATGGCAAAGCTTTTACATTTTTTAAATTATTTATATTAATATTGCTTTTTTCAAAATCTTCTTTTACAATGTCATATTGTTTTGTTCCTGTTGCCCATATAATTTGATATTTATCATTTTTACCACTTTTAACAAGTTCTGTAACCGCTTCATTTATTCTTTGAGCACCTTGACTTCCACCAAAAACTAATACTATTGGTAAATTATTTTTTATTCCTACTTCTTCTAAAATTCTTTGTTTTCTTTCTTTGTTTATATCTATTTTTCTAATTTTAGTAGGAGTTCCTGTTACAACAACTTTTTTACATCCTTCTAATTTACCTTTTGTTTCTTCAAATCCTACTAATATTTCATCTACTTTCTTTGAAAACATTTTAACTGCTCTTCCAGGATATGCATTACTCTCATGTAAAATTGTAGGTATCTTTTTTGATACTGCTACATTAAAAACTGGACCACATATATATCCACCTGTTCCAATAACTAAATCTGGTTTAAATTCATCAAATATTTTTTGCACATCTTTTCTACTTTTTATTGTTGCAACTATATGTTTTAAATTTTGAATAGAAAATTCTTTTTTTAATCCATATGCATCTATCGTTTTTAATTTATATCCAGCTCTTGGAACTAAATCATTTTCTAAACCTCTATTTGTCCCTATAAATATAATTTCAGACCCTTTATTTTTTTCTCTTATTTTATTAGCTATTGCAATTCCAGGATTTATATGTCCACCTGTTCCTGCTGCTGAAATTATAACTCTCATCTATTCTATATCCTTTCCTAATTTGCATTTTTCTTATTATTTCTTGAAACACTAAGTAACAATCCAACTGCCATTAAATCTGCAATCATTGCAGAACCACCATAACTAAAGAATGGTAAAGGCATACCTGTTACTGGCATTGTATTTGTAACAACTGCAAGATTTATTAAAGCTTGTAATCCAATCATTGTTGTTACACCTATAGCAATCAAAGTTCCAAATGAATCTTGAGCTTTCATCGCTATTACGATTCCTCTCCAAATAAATAATGCAAATAATAATATTACCAAAATACTTCCAAAAAAACCTAATTCTTCTGCTAAAACAGCAAAAATAAAATCATTTTGTGGTTCTGGTAAATATAAATATTTTTGTTTACTATTCCCTAGTCCTAATCCAAATAAACCACCTGAACCTATTGCATACAAACTCTGAGTTATCTGCCAAGCATCTCCTGTTAAATCTGCATGCTCTAAATCAAGCCAAGTTTGAATTCTTGCAGATCTAAAATCCCCAGAACTTTCAGCTCCACTTGTAGACTTTAAAGCTAAATAAGTTAATGCCCCTATTGCTCCTAAGCCTCCAGCTCCAAAAAAATATGTAAGTCTAGTACCTGCAACAAACATTTGCACACATAATATCATTCCTATAATAAATGTTGCACTAAAATGGTTTTGTAATTTAAATATTGCAAATACAATTGGAGCAAATAAAATAATAGGTTTTAAAAATCCAGACCATATGCTTTTCATTTTTCCTTTTTCTTTTACATCACTAAGTATAGTTGCATAAAAAACAATTAATGATACTTTAGCAAATTCTGATGGTTGCAAGCTAATTGGTCCAATTTGTATCCATCTTGTAGCACCTTTAGTACCACGTCCCAAACTAGATACACCAACAATAATCAATATTGCTACTGTACAAATATATAATATCCATTTGAATTTTTTTAAAATTCTGTAATCAACTTTTGAAATTAGATACATAGATACTAATCCAATTATTGCAAATTCACCTTGCTTTATAAAATAAGTGTAACTACTACTGTTACCATTTTTATCTTCTTCTGATAGAGCTTTAGGAGCACTAGCAGAAAGTAGTACAATTAACCCTACAGACAATAATAATAATGTTACTATTAATATTGAATAATCGAATTTTCCATTAATAAATAAACTAAATTTTTTAGTCTTACTATTTTTTTTAGCCATCTTTGGTTATCATTCCTTCCTGCTTAAACAATAATAACTGCAATAGTTGAAGCCACTAACGTAACTAAAGAAAATATTGCAACAACTTTATTTTCTCTCCATCCACTTAATTCAAAATGATGGTGTAATGGAGCCATTCTAAATAATCTTTTCCCCGTTCTTTTAAAATAAATTACTTGTAATATATCTGAAAGTGTTTCTAATATTGGAATTATTGCAATAAGCAATAATATTAATGGCAGTTTCATATAAATTGTCATACTTGCAATAACCCCACCAAGTAATAATGAACCTGTATCTCCCATCATTACTTTTGCTTTATAAAAATTGTATATCAAAAATCCTAAACAACATCCTACTACTATACTTCCAAAGATTGATATACTTTCATATCCCAATCTTATTGCTATTATAGATATAGCTGTAACCATTATTGCTGTAACGCTTCCTGCCAACCCATCAACTCCATCTGTTAAATTTACAGCATTTGTTGCTGATAGCATAACAAGTATTGTAAATGGTATATAAATCCAAATTGGTAAACTCAAATTATAATTTATTATTGGTATTATTATATTTGTTCCAATTCCTACATAATTAACTAAAAATATTGTATAAATTGTGGCAATTATTAATAATCCTAACATTTTTAATTTTGGATTTAATCCTTCTGTATTTTTTAATACTACTTTCTTAAAATCATCTATAAATCCTACTATTCCAAATCCAATACTTGCAACTGCAATTCCAAGTATTGGTACAATTTTTTCAAAATCTCTAGTTATTAAACAATATCCACCTACTATTACAATAATTGAAATCATCATCATAATTCCACCCATTGTAGGTGTTCCTTGTTTTTTTAAATGAGCTCGTGGGCCATCTAATCTTTCACTTTGACCAACTTTAAGTTTCTTTAAAAGTGGAATAATAATTTTTCCTAAAATTGCTGTTAAAGCAAATGCTAGTAACAAGTATACAATTTGCATAATCATTATTTTTTCTCTCCTAATATTTCTTTAACAATTTCTCTTTCATCAAAAGGATATTTCTTTCCATTAATTTCTTGTGTTGTTTCATGTCCCTTTCCAGCTAATATAAGTAAATCTCTTTTATTTGTAAGTTTAATAGCTTTTTCGATTGCTTCTTTTCTATCAACAACTACTTCATATTTTCCTTTTGTTTTTGAAATTCCCTCTTCTATTTCAGCTATAATATCCTCTGGTTTTTCTGTTCTTGGATTATCTGTTGTAACAACAGTATAATCTGCTAATCTTCCTGCTACTTCTCCCATACGAGGTCTTTTTTCTGTATCTCTATCTCCACCACAGCCAAATACACATATAACTTTTCCTGGTGTATATGTTTTAGCAGCTTGTAATATATTTTCTAAACTTTCTGCTGTATGAGCATAATCTATCATAATAGCTAGCTCTTTCTTGTTTGGTACAAGTTCATTTCTTCCTGGAACTACTATTGTTTCTAATCCTTCTTTAATTGTTTCTGCACCAATTCCTCCAATTGAATTTATAAAAGAAATTGCAGCTAAAGCATTATAAACACTATATCGTCCTGGAATGTTTACCTTTATTCTTTCATTTCTCATTCCTATTTTAACTTTAAAATCAACACTTGTATTTGTTATAGTAATATCTTTTGCAAGTAAATCTGCTTTATTATCAACTGCATAAGTAGTAATATTACAATTTTGTGCACCTTTTATAATTTTATTACATTTAAAATCATCACTATTTACAAATCCCCTTGGTGTCATTTGGAATAATTTCAATTTTGATTCAAAATATTCATTCATATCACTATGTTCTTTTAAGCTAATATGATCTTTATATAAATTTGTAAAAACAGCATAATCAAAATAGCATCCCTCTACTCTATTTAATTTTAAACTTTGCGAAGACACTTCCATAACAACATAATCACATTTTGATCTTGCCATTTTATAAAACAAGCATTGCAATTCTAGACTTTCTGGAGTTGTTCTATCACTATACCCCAAACACTCTTCACCTATATAATTTGCTACTGTTCCTATTAAACCTACTTTATGTCCAGCTTTTTCTAATATTGATTTAATCATATATGTTGTAGTAGTTTTTCCTTTAGTTCCTGTAACACCAATTAGTTTAAAATACTTTGAAGGATTTCCAAAATAATTACATGCTATTCTTGCAAGAGCTTTTCTACTATCATCAATAATTATAACAGTTACATCAGCTTTTGAAATCTTTATTTTTTTCAAGTTAGCACTCATATCTAACACAACTGCAACAGCACCATTTTCTATTGCTTCTTCTATATATTCATGACCATCATAATCATATCCTTTAATGGCTACAAATAATGAGTTTGGTGTAGCTTTTTTAGAATTACATTCTACTTTCTTTATATCAATATCTAAACTTCCTTTTGATTTATAATTTTCTAATCCTTGTAAAAGTTTTTTTAATTCCATTTAGAACTTACCTCCAAAATTTCTTTTTATTCTATGTTATTATATAGTAAAAAAATTCTTTTGTACAGAAAATATTAAAATTATTTATTCTTGTGTAGGAGAAATTTCTAAATAATTTATAACTTCATTTAGTATCTTTCCTGCAATAGGAGCTGCAACAGTTCCACCTTGATGTCCAGCTTCTCCTGTTGGATTATAAAGAGTAACTAAAATTGCTACTTTAGGATTATCTGTTGGAGCAACTCCAATAAAGGAAGTAACATATTTTCCAGTATTTACACCATCTTCTGATGTTCCAGTTTTACCACCAACATTATATCCTTGAACTCTAGCATTTTTTCCAGTTCCTTCTGATACAACAGATGTCATCATACTTAAAACTTTTTCTGATGTTTCTTTAGAAATTACATTATCTTTAAAAACTGGTTCTATATCTTTTCTTTCTCCAGTTTTTGAATCTACTATTGCTTTTACAACTCTAGGCTTTACATATACTCCATCATTTGCAATGCTTGATACCATTGTAATCATTTGAATTGGTGTAACTTCAAATCTTTGACCAAAACTAATTGTTGCAAGTTCAACTGGACCAACTTTTTCTTCTTTTAAAAATATTGATTTTGCTTCTCCTATTAAATCAATTCCTGTCTTTTCTAAAAATCCGAATTTTCTCAAATATTCATAATATTTAGGCACACCTAATTTTTGACCTAAGCCTATAAAAACAGGATTACATGAATTCATCAATCCTTCTCTTAAACTTTCAGAACCATGAGGTCTATAATATCTCCAACACTTAATTCTAACACCTGCAATTTCAATTGCTCCATTACAACAATATGCACCTTGCCTATCTGTTTCTGCAATTCCTTCTTCTAAAGATGCTGATGCTGTTACAAGTTTAAATGTCGAACCAGGCTCATATGTATCAGCAATTGCTTTATTTCTCCACATTGCTTGTAAATATGTATTTTTTTCTTTACTTTCTAATTCACTCCACATTGATGCAATATTTTCATCAGTAACTTCATATGGGTTATTTAAGTCATAGTATGGATATGTTGCCATTGCAAGTATATCTCCATTATTTGGATCCATAATAATAACATTTCCACCATCTGTACATATATTTTCAATACAAGCTTGTTCTAAGTATTTCTCAACAATTCCTTGGATATTCATATCTATGCTTAATATCAAATCATTTCCTTTGTTTGAATTCTCATAGTTTTCTCCATTGTCTCCTATAATATTCCCTTTTGCATCCATCATTTTGCTTATACTTCCATTTTCTCCAGTTAAAACTTCATCATATTTTGCTTCAATTCCATCTAATCCTTGATTATCACTACCTATAAATCCAATAATATGTGAAGCAAGTGTTGAATATGGATAATATCTTTTTGTATCTTCATCAATATTAATTCCTGAAAATATATTATTTTCTTGCATCCAAATTCTTAATTCATCTGTTTTATCTTTATCAACTCTCTTAACTATTGTTTCTATTGAACTATTTTTATTTACTTTTTTTAGTACTTTTTCATAATCTAATTCAAAAATTTCAGAAAAAGCTTTAGCTACCTTTTCTTTATTTTCTTTTAAAATATTTAGAGGATTAACTGAAACAGATTGGACTGAGCTACTTTGAGCTAAAATAATTTCTCCACTTGAATCATATATTGTTCCTCTATTAGCTGTAATAGTTCTACTAACATGTAACTGATTATTAGCTTTTGAATACCAATCTTTTCCTTCAACAAGCTGTATTATTACAAGTCTTATTATAATTATTAACCATACACAATTACATACTAATAATATAAAAACTAATTTCTTTTTTGAATCTAAATTACTATTAATCATAATGCCTCCAATCTTTTTGTTATTTAATTTTATTAATAAATTTTCAAAAAAGAACTAAAAAAACATTATCATATTAATAAATATAATAA
>CAORJJ010000022.1:0-7815 GCA_948517135.1 uncultured Clostridia bacterium
GTTTTATCTATATTTTAACTATACATATTTAATCACATTTAAAAATTATACACCCATTATATTATATCCGCTATCTGCATAAATTACTTGACCAGTAATACTATCAGACATACCACTTAATAAAAATGTTGCTACATTTCCTACTTGAATTGTTGTTACATTTCTATGTAGTGGTGATTTTTCTTCAACAACAGTTAATATTGAAGAGAAATCTTTAATTCCTTTAGCAGACAATGTTTTTATAGGTCCTGCTGATACTGCATTTACTCTTATTCCTTCTTTTCCTAAATTTTCAGCTAAATATCTAACACTTGATTCTAAAGCAGCTTTTGCAACTCCCATTACATTATAACCTTCTAAAACTTTTGTAGATCCATGATATGTTAAAGTAATTAAACTTGCATTTTCATTTAACATATCTAATTCTTTTGCCATTCTTGAAGCAAGTACAAATGAATATGCACTTACATCGTTTGCATGATTAAATCCTTCTCTACTTGTGAAAATAAAATCATTATGTAAATCTTCTGTATTAGCATGTGCTACAGCATGAACTATTCCATCTATTTTTCCATTTTCTTCTTTTATTTTAGTAAAAGTTTCTTTTACTAATTCATCTTCAGAAGCACCATTTAAAACATATGCCTTACTTCCTTCAAACTCACTTATTAATTCCTCTATTTTTTCTTTATTATCTTCTCCCATATAAGTGAATATCAGTTGTGCTCCATTATCATATGCAGATTTTGCAATTCCAAAAGCAATACTCCATTTATTTCTAATTCCCATTATTAATATTTTTTTGTTTTCTAATAACATATTTTCCTCCTAAATTATTTTAAATTTACAAATTCTCCCATTTTTCTAAATTTTTGATATCTTTCCTCTACAATTTCACTTTCTGATTTATCTTGAAATTCTGAAATTGATTTTACAATTTCTTTTTTTAAGCATTTACAAATTTCATGAAATGCATTATCAGATGAAGTTTCTTTTATTATTTTATCAATTACTTTCAAATCATACAAATCTTTTGCGGTTAATTTCATTTTTTCTGCTGCCTCCTTTACTCTTGAAGAGTCTTTCCATAAAATACTACTATATCCTTCTGGTGAAAGAATTGAGTATATTGCATTTTCTAACATAAATATTTTATTACCAACACTAATTGCTAAAGCTCCTCCACTTGAGCCTTCACCAATTACTATTGCAATAACTGGAACTTTTAATTTTGCCATTTCAAACATTGATTTTGCAATAGCTTCTCCCTGACCTCTCTCTTCTGCACCAATTCCAGGATAAGCACCTTTTGTATCTACAAAAGTAATTACTGGTCTTTTAAATTTTTCAGCTTGTTTCATAAACCTTATTGCTTTTCTATAACTTTCAGGATTTGGCATTCCAAAATTTCTTTCTATATTTTCTTTTGTATTTCTTCCTTTTTGCTGAGCAATAATTGTAAAATTTTGTTTACCAATTTTAGCCAATCCACAAACAATAGACTTATCATCTTTAAAATTTCTATCACCATGAAGTTCGATAAATTCATCAAAAATATTTTCAATATATTCAATTGCAGTCTTTCTTTTTGGATTTCTCGCAATTTCAACCTTTTCCCACGCAGTTAAACTCATTCTTTTTCACCCCTTACTATCTAATTTGTCTTATGATATTTAATTAATTTTGAAAGTGTTTCTTTTAAGTCTTTTCTTTCAACTATTTTATCAATAAAACCATGTTCTAACAAAAATTCAGCTGTTTGAAAACCTTCTGGCAATTTTTCTCCAATGGTTTGTTCTATAACTCTTTGCCCTGCAAATCCTATCATTGCTTTAGGCTCTGATATAATAATATCTCCTAGACTTGCAAAAGATGCTGTAACTCCACCATATGTTGGATCTGTTAAAACAGAAATATATAATAATCCAGCTTCATCTAATTTTGTTAATGCTGATGTTGTTTTTGCCATTTGCATTAATGATATAATTCCTTCTTGCATTCTTGCTCCACCTGAAACAGAAAAAATTATTATCGGGAATTTCTTTTCTATTGCCTGTTCTATTGCATATGTAATTTTCTCTCCAACAACACTTCCCATGCTTCCCATTAAAAATCCACTATCCATTATACAAATTACTACATCTTCATCATTTATTTTTCCAGTTCCACAAGCTACTGCTTCTTCAAGTCCTGTTTTTTCTCTTAATGCTTTTAGCTTCCTTGTATAATCTTCCATTTCTAATGGATTACTTGTTTCTATATTTAGATCAAATCTTTTATATGTTCCTTCATCAATTATTTGTTCTAATCTTCTATTTATATGCATTCTAAAATAGTGACCACAATTAGGACAAATATTCATATTACTCCAAAGTGATTCTTTATATATTATTTCTTTACATCCATCACATTTTATCCATTTTCCAACTGGAATATCTATTCTGTTTGGTTTATTCTTTGGAGACGGATCTCTCTTTTTTATCTTATCAACAATCATTTTCTAACACCTTCTTAAAATAACATTTTTTCTATAAATGATGTATCAAAGTTTCCTCTGATAAAATCTGGATTTTTAATAATTTCAAATAAAAAGTCTCTATTGGTTTCTATTCCATCAATTACAAGTTCTTCTAATGCTCTTTTCATTTTTGCAATTGCTTCATTTCTTGTATTTCCAAAAACTATTATTTTTGCAAGCATTGAATCATAATATGGTGGTATTGTATAGCCATCATAAATGCTTGAATCAATTCTTACACCATTTCCACCAGGTAAATTAAGTCCTGTAATTTTTCCAGGGCATGGCATAAAATTCTTATTTGGATTTTCTGCATTTATTCTACATTCAATAGAATGACCTTTAAAATTAATATCTTTTTGCTTAAATTTCAACTTTTCTCCAGCTGCGATTTTTATTTGTTCTTTTACAATATCAACTCCTGTTCTCATTTCAGTAATTGGATGCTCAACTTGAATTCTAGTATTCATTTCCATAAAGTAAAAATTTTTATCACTATCAACTAGAAATTCTACTGTTCCACAACTTGTATAACCAGCAGCTTTTGCAGCTCTAACTGCAGATTCTCCCATTTTACTTCTTAATTTTTCATCAATTGCAGTTGATGGAGTTTCTTCAATTACCTTTTGATGTTTTCTTTGTATTGAACAATCTCTTTCTCCTAAATGTACAACATTTCCATGTTCATCTGCTAAAATTTGAATTTCAACATGTCTTGGATTTTTCACAAATTTTTCAATATAGATTTCATCATCATTAAAAGATATTTTTGCCTCTTGTTTTACAATATTATAATTAGTTTCAAGTTCATCACTATTATTTACTATTCTGATTCCCTTTCCACCACCACCAGCTGCTGCTTTCAACATTATTGGATAACCAATTTTTTCTGCAACATTTATTGCATCTTTTAGACCTTTTACACTTCCATCTGAACCTGGTATTACAGGAACACCAGCTTTTTTCATCATATCTTTTGAATTAGATTTATTTCCAAGCAAATCAATTACTTCACTTGTTGGACCAATAAATTTTATATTGGATTCTTTGCATATTCTTGCAAACTGTGAGTTTTCAGACAAAAAACCAAATCCTGGATGAATACTATCACTTCCTGTTATATATGCAGCTTCAATTATATTTTTAATATTCAAATAACTTTTATTAGAAGGAGCAGGGCCTATACAAACTGCTTCATCTGCAAGTTTTGTATGTAATGCATCTTTATCTGCTTCTGAATAAATTGCAACTGTTTTTATATTCATTTCTTTGCAAGCTCTAATAATTCTAACTGCAATTTCTCCACGATTTGCTATTAGTATTTTATTCATATTTTCCTCCTATCCAATTACAGCAAATGTTAATTCTCCTTTAGCTGCAATTTTTCCATCAACTGTTGCTACTGCTTCTCCAACACCAATTGGACCTTTTCTTTTTATAATCTTAACTTCTAACTTTAACTTATCTCCTGGTACAACCATTTTTTTAAATTTCATTTTATCAATTCCACCAAATAAAGCATTTTTTCCTTTATTCTCTTCCATTGAAAGAATTGCAACAGCACCAGCTTGAGCTAAACTTTCTGTTATTAAAACACCTGGCATAATTGGATTTCCAGGAAAATGTCCTTTAAAATACCATTCTTCTGCATCAACATTTTTATAAGCAATACAACTTTCTCCTGGAACATATTCTTCAACTTCATCAATCATCAAAAATGGTTCTCTTTGAGGAATAATGTTTTTAATCTCTTCTTTATCTAACATTTCTTATCCTTTCTAAAATTTATTGTACATTCTAAATTTTATTCTAAACGATTCTAAACAAAGGCTTTCCATAGTCAACTGTTTCTCCATCTTTTACTAGAATTTCAACAATTTTGCCTTCATATTCAGATTCAATTTCATTCATTAATTTCATTGCTTCTATTATACAAAGTACAGTTCCCTTTTTTACTATACTTCCTACTTCAACATATGGGTTGCTATCTGGTGATGGTTTCATATAAAAAGTTCCAATCATTGGGGATTTTACAATATTACCTTCTTCTGTTATTTCCTTTTGTTCATCTTTAGAAATATTACTACTATTGCTATGAAATTCTTCTTTAACAATTTGTTCTTCTAGATTTGTTACAACTACTTGTTTTCCATTATTTTTTTCCATTTTGATTTTTATACCATCTGGAAATTCTATATCAAGTGATGTTAGTTTTGAATTTCCCATATCGTCCATTAATTGTTTTATCTTTTCATATTCCATTATAGCATTCCTCCTAATTTTTATATTTCTTTAAAATAATACTTGCATTATGACCACCAAATCCTAAAGAGTTAGACATTACAATATTTAGTTCTTTCTCTATAGCTTTATTTGGTACTATATCCAAATCACATTCTTCATCTTTTTCTTTATAATTAATTGTTGGTGGCACTAAATTATTTTCAAGTGCTTTTGTACAAATAATAGCTTCAATAGCTCCAGCAGCTCCTAACAAATGTCCTGTATTTCCCTTTGTTGAGCTAACTTTTACATTCTTATAATCTTCCTTAAAAATTAATTTTACAGCTTTTGTTTCTGTACTATCATTTAAATGTGTTGAAGTTCCATGAGCATTTATATAATCAATATCAAGAGCATTTATTTTAGCATCTTCAATTGCTCTTTCCATTGCTCTCACAGCTCCTTTAGCTTCAGGATCTGGTGATGTAATATGATATGCATCTGATGTAGCTCCATACCCAACTACTTCAGCATATATTTTTGCTCCTCTTTTTTGGGCATGTTCTAATTCTTCCAAAACTATAACTCCTGAACCTTCTCCCATTATAAAACCGCTTCTCTCTTTATCAAATGGAATACTTGCTCTTAATTTATCAGTTCCAGTACATAATGCTTTCATATTTTCAAATCCAGCTATACCTAATTCACATATAGCTGCTTCTGTTCCGCCAGCAAGAATTACTGTTTCATAACCAGATTTAATATTTCTATAAGCTTCTCCAATTGCATGTGTAGATGATGCACAAGCAGTAACAATTGAAACTGATTCTCCTTTTAACCCTAAATCCATAGCTACATTTCCAGCTGGCATATTTGCAATTGCCATTGGTATAAACATTGGAGAAATTCTATTAGCACCTTTTTCAAACTTAACTTGACATTGATTTTCAATTGTTATTAATCCACCGATTCCAGAACCAATAAATATTCCAACATTATTATAATCTGTATTTTCTTCTGTAATTCCACTATCTTTTAGTGCTTCTCGTGCTGCAATCAAAGCAAATTGAGAACTTCTATCTAATCTTTTTGATTGTTTTACATCTAAATATTTTGAAGCATCGTAATCTTTAACTTCAGCAACTAATTTTGTTTTTAAATTACTATTATCAAATAAAGTAATCTCATCTATTCCACATTTTCCATTCTCTATTCCAGCCCAAGTACTATGAACGTCATTTCCAATTGGATTAATTGTTCCTAATCCAGTTATTACAACTCTCTTTTCCATTTAATTTATCTCCTTTTATTTTTTATAGTTTATTGAAAGTTAAACTACATTAACATTCCGCCATCAATATTAATAACTTGCCCTGTAACATAACTACTGTCACTTGATGCTAAAAACTTAACAACATTAGCAACATCTTCTGCTGTTCCTTCTCTTCTTAAAGGAATTTGATCTAATATTTTTTCTTTTGTTTCATCTTTTAAAACATCTGTCATATCTGTTCTAATAAATCCAGGTGCAACAGCATTTACAAGAATATTTCTACTTGCAAGTTCTTTAGCTAAACTTTTTGTAAATCCAATTATTCCTGCTTTTGATGCAGCATAATTTGCCTGTCCTGCATTTCCTGAAATTCCTACTACTGAAGCAAGATTTATAATTCTTCCACATCTTGCTTTCATCATATATGAAGAAACATTCTTACTCATATTAAAAGTTCCACATAGATTTACATCTATAACCTTTTTAAAATCTTCTTCTTTCATTCTAAGCAATAACATATCTTTTGTTATACCAGCATTGTTTACAAGTACATCTATTTTGCCAAATTTCTCTATTGTTTCTTTTGTAATTCTTTCAGAATCCTCAAAATTAGATACATCTCCTTCTACAATTAAACAAGAAACATTATAACTTTCTATTTCTTCTTTTATTTTTATAACTTCGTCATTTTCTTTTCTACAATTTAAGCTAATATCAAAACCATTTTTAGCTAAAGTAATTGCAATTTGTTTTCCAATTCCGCGTGACGCCCCAGTAATTAAAGCAACTTTATTCATTTTTCCCTCCAACTGAAATTTGATTTAATGTATTTTTTAGTGAATCAACATTATTGATATTATACACATTAAAATCTTTATTTACTTTTTTCACAAATCCTGATAATGTTTTTCCAGGTCCTATTTCTATGAATGTATCAATTCCCATATCTATCATTGTTTTTAAACTCTGTTCAAATTTTACAGGATTTATTATATGTGCTGATAAAATACTTTTTATATCATCATTTTCTAAATATTCTTTGCCATCAATATTTTTTATAACTTTTGACTCAAAAGAATTAATACTTATATTTTCAAGTTCCTTTTTTAATTCTATTGATGCTTCTTTTAGCATTTTAGTATGAAATGGTCCTGATGTTTTTAACTCAATTGCTCTTTTGGCACCTAATTCTTTAGCTTTCTCCATAGCTTCTACTACTGCTTCTTTTTCCCCTGAAATAACAATTTGACCTGGACAATTAAAATTAGCAGGAGCTACAAAACCGCTTTTTACATCATTACAAACTTTAAACACACTATCTTCATCAAGTCCTAAAATAGCAGACATACTCCAATTTCCTTTTGGGCATAATTCTTGCATTAATTCGCCTCTTTTTTTTACAATTTGAACTCCGTCTTCAAAAGATATCGCTCCACTATTTATTAAAGCAGAATATTCACCTAAACTTAATCCACATGATGCTACTACTTCAATATTTTCTTTTTTTAATAGTTCTAATATTGCAAAACTCATTGTTAATATACAAATTTGAGTATTTTTTGTTTGACTCAAAACATCTTCTGAAGAATTAAATGTAATATCTGCAACATCTACATCTGTTAATTGTTTTACTCTCTTATACACATTTCTATATTCTTCATATTCATCATATAAATCCTTTCCCATTCCAACACTTTGAGCGCCTTGTCCTGGGAATAAAAATCCTATTTTCATTATTATTCTCCTAATCTTTTTTCTAACATATTACAAAATTCACTTATAATAAGATAATTATCAATAT
>CAORJJ010000022.1:7825-16926 GCA_948517135.1 uncultured Clostridia bacterium
ATATTAAATTCATTTTTTATTGATGTTGATATATCTTTTATTTCTTCTGAAATTTCATTTTGATTAGTATTTATTCCAATTCCTATTACTAAATCTTTTACTCTATTTCCTTGAAGTTTTGTTTCAGTTAATATTCCACCAACTTTTTTATTATTTATAATAAGATCATTTGGTAATTTTATATCAATATCTATTTGATATATCTTTTTAAAAATTTCTACCAAAATTTCTGCAATATCATATGTTAAATTGTCTAATTTACTAATATCACAATTTGGAAAAAGTACAGTTGAAAATGCTATATTATTATTTTTTTCTGTGTGCCATGCTCTTCCATGTGTTCCAACACCTGAAGTTTGAATATTTGCAATAATTAAACTTCCATTTTCTATATTGTTATTTTCTATTTTTCTCCAAGCTTCTTTTTGTGTAGAATCTATTGTTTCATAATAAAAAATATTTCTACCAATAAACTTTGTAAGTAAATTTTCAAAATTAATTTTGTTCAATAGTTTTAATCTCCTCTTGTCTTTTTATCTTTGATGTTGTTGTCTTTATTAATGGTGTTTCTGTAAGAATTATTCCTCTTATAGCTTTATATGGAGGCATTGTCTTATTTATTTCTTTTATTCTTTTGTTTATTGCATCATAAATTTCTTTATCTGTTTCAACTTTATAAGCTGTTTTTACAATATCTTTATCATAAACAATTTTTACATATATTTTTATATCGTCTTTATCTTCTTTGTTTGACTTTCCAAAAATAAAAGATTCTTTTACACCTTCAATTCTATTTACTAAATTTTCCATTTCTTCTGGAAAAATATTTTTACCATTTTTTAGAACAATTACACTTTTCTTTCTACCTCTAATAAAAATATATCCTTCTTCATCTATACTAGCTAAATCTCCTGTATAAAACCAATTATTAATTAATACTTCTTTAGTTGCTTCTTCATTTTGATAATAACCTAACATTATATTTGTACCTTTTACAACTAATTCTCCAATTCCCTCTTCATTTGGATTTTCAATTTTTGCATTTACATGTGGTAATGCTTTTCCAATTGATCCAACTTTAAATTCTTTATTTGTTTCAACACCAATTACTGGTGATGTTTCTGTTAGTCCATATCCTTGACAAAGATTTATTCCCCAATTTCTAAATGCATATTCAACATTCTTATCTAATGCAGCAGCGCCACTTATGAATAATCTTATATGACCTCCAAAAATTTGATGAATCTCTTTGAAAACTTCTTTTTTCTCTTCCATGCTTGAATCTTTATATTTTTCTTCTAGCTCTTTAAGCTTTGCCAATTTTCCTTCTTTTTCTAATTTCTTTATGATATTTTTATAAGTATTTTCATATATTGCAGGAACAAATGCTGCAAATGTTATTTGATATTCATTTAAGTTCTCTAATATATGTCTTATTCCATCACAGAAAGATGTTTGACATCCTCTATATAATGAAAATAAAAATCCTACTGTACATTCAAAAACATGATGTAATGGTAAAAAAGATAGTATTCTATCATTTGAATCAATATCAAGTACACTTGCAATATCCATTAAATTTGAACATAAATTTTTATGTGATAATGCAACTACTTTTGATTCTGATGTTGTTCCAGAAGTAAATAGCATTATATTCATTTCATCTGGATTTATTTTACTATCTAAAAATTCTCTATTTCCATTTTTTAGTAAAACATTACCAATTTCTATAAGTTCTGATTGAGAATAAATTCCATTTGAATGTGTTTTAGAATCCATTGAAATTAAATGTTTCAATTTACCTGTTCCTTCTAAAACCATCTTCTTTAACTTATCTTCATATTTTCCAGAGTAAAAAATCGCTTCAACTTCTGATCTTTCTATTAATCTTTTTAATTCATTTTCAGGTAATGACTTATCAAGAGGAACTACAATACCTGTACCACAAGCAATAGCTAAATATGCAATCTCCCATTCAAATCTATTTTCACCTATTACAGCAATTCTTTTTCCTTTTAAATTAAAACTAATTAATGCTGTTCCTAAAGCATCAATTATATCTCTAACTTCTTTATGTGTATAAATTTTATATTTATTCTCTTCAACTCTTATTTTATATGCTGGTCTTTCCCCAAATTCCTCTCTTGTCTTTTTTAGCATATCTTTTAAATCTGTAATCTCTATAAATTTATTCATATAAAATTAAACTCCTTTTTGACCATTAACTAATCTTCTCCCGATTGGTTATTAAAAATATACCACAATTTTAGAAAAAAATAATTATACTGACTGGTCAAAACCATAGACTACATGGTCAGATTTACACAAAAAATAAGGTGGCTCTTTTTTAAGCTACCTTATTATTTTTTTATCTTTTACTTTTATACTATAAAATTTAAAGGACATAAATATTTTATGCCCCTTACATTTTATTTAATTATTTTACTTTTCTAAATACTCCTGAAACTTTACCTAAGATTTCACATGTTGGAACTATTATTGGATCCATTGTAGAATTTTCAGGCTGTAATCTAATATGATCCTTTTCTTTATAAAATGTTTTTACTGTTGCTTCTTCCCCAATTAATGCTACAACAATTTCTCCATTATTAGCTGTATTTTGTTTTCTTACTAATATGTAATCCCCATTTAAAATTCCAGCTTCTATCATACTTTCTCCTCTAACTGTAAGCATGAAACTTTCACCAGTTCCAACAAAATCTAATGGAATTGGAAATGTATCTGTAACATTTTCTACTGCAAGAATTGGTTCTCCAGCGGTTATTTTTCCTATAACTGGTACATCAACCATTTCTCTGCTTGAATAAACTTCTTTATCAAAAGTTGATTGTTGCCCTTCGATAGCTCCACCTTTTAATAATTTTAAAGTTCTTCCTTTTTGACTTTCTTTCTTTATATATCCTTTTTGTTCTAATGAATTAAGATATCCATGTACTGTCGCTGTTGATTTTAAATCTACTGCTTTACCAATTTCTCTAACAGATGGTGGATAACCATTAGAATTTACTTGTTTTTCTATAAATTTTAAAATAGCTTTTTCTCTTTTATTTAAAGCATTTGGATCTTTTTTCTTCATATTACAAATCACGTTTCCTTTCTAGATTCATTTATGAAAGTATGATATCACAAAACATTTGATTTGTCAAACAAAAGTTTTCTTTTTTATTTTAATCTTTTGGTAATAATGATTCAAATATTTTTATATGATTTTCTTCGTCTTGTATTATCCTACATAAAGTATCTTTTATACATTTTTCTTCAGTATTTTCAATTAATGTTTGATATTCTCTTATTGCCATTTTTTCACCTTCAATATTGTATTTAAGCATATCTTCTACACAGTTAAACTTATACTTAACATTATCTGAACACCACTTATTGTTTCTACTACTCATATAATATGGTATAAATCCAAGTTTAACAAGTATATCTCCTAAAATCTTCAAATGATGCATTTCTTCAATTGCAATTTTCATTAATACATTTTTTAATTCTGGACTTGTTTCATTACTCATATTTTCATTAATATATTGTAAAATTGTTGTAAGTTCGCTTGCCCCACCACTAAAAGAATTATATAGCATTCTTCCAAACTTATAATCCTGTTTTAAATGCTCTATTTTTGGATATGGTACAGAATCGTTATTATTAAAAAAATCCATAGTTTACCTCCTTGAAAGTATACTATGAATTTTTCTTTTAATATGATACTTTTTTATTCATACCATTCAAATACCCACTCTAAAAGTTTAACTGTATCTCCTTCTTTTACTCCTTTTTCTCTTAACGCATCTTCAATACCTAACTTTTTAAGCATTTTTTCCATATAATGATATGATTCGTTATCTCCAATATTTACTCTTCCCATCAATCTTTCGACTGCTGCTCCTTCTACAATAAATTCTCCATCTATAATATCTATTGTAAATTCATCTGCATCATCATCTAATGTGTAGACAATTCTATCTTCAACATCTACAACTTCTTCTTTAGGAAGTGTTTTAATGATTTTAGCAACATGATTAAATAACTCATTCAGTCCTTCTCCAGTTACTGCTGAAATTTTATAAATTTCTATATCTTTTTGTTTTGCTATTTTTTCAATTTCTTTTAAATCTGAATCATCTTGCATACTATCTATTTTATTAGCAACTATTATTTGTTTTCGTGTTGATAATTTCTCACTATATTTTTTTAACTCATCATTTATTTTATTAAAATCATCAATTGGATTTCTTCCTTCAGTTCCTGCAATATCTATAACATGTAATAACAATCTTGTTCTTTCAACATGACGCAAAAATTGAGTTCCAAGCCCAATTCCTTCACTAGCACCTTCAATAATCCCAGGAATATCTGCTAAAACAAAGCTATCACCATATTCTGTTTTTACAACACCTAAATTTGGATCTATTGTTGTAAAATGATAATCTGCAATTTTAGGAGTTGCTTTTGTTACTCTTGATAAAATAGTAGATTTTCCAACATTTGGAAATCCTACTAAGCCAACGTCTGCAAGTAATTTTAATTCCAAAATAACTTCTTTTTCTTTTCCTTTTTCTCCATCTATTGCAAATCTAGGAGCTTGTCTTGTTGATGTGGCAAAATGTGAATTTCCTTTACCACCTTTACCACCTTTTAATATTAATTCTTTTTGGCCTTCTATTGATAAGTCCACAATTACTTTTCCAGTTTCTGCATCTTTTACTATTGTTCCTAAAGGAACTTTTACTATACAATCTGAACCACTTTTTCCAAATCTATGACTACCACTACCATTTTGACCATTCTCTGCTTTAAACTTTTTGGTATATCTAAAATCTATTAAAGTATTAGCATTTGGATCTACTTCAAAATAGATGTCTCCACCTCTTCCTCCGTCTCCACCATCTGGGCCACCTGCTGCAACATACTTTTCTCTTCTAAAAGTTGCTGCACCATCACCACCATCTCCAGATTTAATTATTATTTTTGCATAATCTACAAACATTTTTACATTCCTCTCTTAAAGTACAATTATTTTATTAATCTTCAAAATAGTTTAACTTCATTGCTTCTTTTACTTTTTTTATTGTTTCTTTTGCTGTTTTTCTTGCTCTTTCAGTACCTTCTTTTAAAATTTTATCTACAAGTTCTGGTCTTTCTTCATAATATTTTCTTTTTTCTCTTATAGGATTTAAAAATTCATTTATATTTTTAGCAAGTTCTCTCTTACATGCAACACATCCTCTTTGACCTTTTTTACATTCTTCACAGCATTTTTTGCAAGCTTCATCTCCAGAAAATAATTTATGATAATAATAAACCATACATACATCAGGATTTCCTAAATCATCTTTTTTTATTCTGTTTGGATCTGTAACTGCTCCCATTACTTTTTTATTTACTTCTTCTTCTGAATCTGATAAATAAATTGCATTTCCTAAAGATTTACCCATTTTTTCATTTCCGTCTAATCCTTTTATTCTTTTATCATTAGAAAGAACTATTTGAGGTTCAACTAAAATATCTCCATAAATACTATTGAATTTTCTAACAATCTCTCTACATTGTTCAATAAGAGGCTCTTGATCTTCACCAACTGGCACCAATTCTCCTTCAAATGTTGTTATATCTGCTGCTTGACTTACAGGATACCCTAAAAATCCATAAGTAACACTTTCACCAAATAAATCTCTTTTTTGTGATATTTCAGTTTTTACAGTAGGATTTCTTTGAAGTCTTGCTATTGTAACTAAGTTTGAATAATATATTGTTAGTTCAGCTGTTTCTGGTATCATTGATTGAATATATATAGTTGTTTTTTCAGGATCAATTCCAACAGATAAATAATCCATTGCAACTTCTCTAACATTTTTTCTAACCTTTTCTGGATTATTAAAATTATCTGTTAATGCCTGAACATCTGCTATTAAAATATATGGATCATATTCTTCATTTTCTTGTAATTCTACTCTTTTTATTAATGATCCAAAATAATGACCAATATGTAATCTTCCTGTTGGTCTATCTCCAGTTAATATTCTTTTCTTTTTCATAGTTATCTCCTTTTTAACATATAATATTATACTTTATATTTATCAAAAAATCAATGTTTTTGCATTTTTCTTATGTTAACTGTCACTTTGAATTTTCACATTGACAACATTTTTTATTCATGTTTTATATATATACTTACTATAATTTAAAGGGGGTATAAATTATGGATAAAAAAATTGAAAAGATATTTAGAAAATATATTTTAGAAGTTGATGATGCAATTGAAGCTCATGGTTTTAAATCAGCATCATATATTGATTATGCAGAAAATAGTATTGTAGAATTGCAAGATTCAATAAAAAAGCAAATTAATGAACATGGTTCAAAAATTACATTTTGTAACTTACAAAATCATTTGAATAGAACTGCTCAAAATATTGTAGATTTTACAAAACAAACTGCATATGAAAAAAACAATAATAATACCTATCTTTATGAAAAAATCACAGACAAAGCAAATAATTTACGTAATGACTTAGATTTTTTAAACACTAGATTAATTAATTCATTTGAAAATATATAAAAAAGTCCCCCACTCTTGCGAGAGGGGGGCTTTTTATTTATTACTTGATCAATATTCTTTCTTTTTCGGAATTAAGGCAAAAATGAAATCAATCACAACATATGCTGTGTAAAAATCTATGTTGAATAACTTCGAAACCCCGAAGGATATCAGAAGATTAAGTACAACAAGACCACCCATGATTAATATCACGAAAAAGTTAACTACTCCTGCCAAAGCATTCTCTTCTAAAAAGGCTCCTCCAATAGCAATAATTGCAACAAAAACAGCTACAATCATAGCTACCCATGCCAAATCAACATAAAGATATGCCCGTGCCAATTCGATCTCAGTAATACAAGTTACTAAAAATGCCACTCCTAACATAGCAAATCTGCTTAAGAATTTCGTTAGCATAAAATTCTCCTCCTCTAACTTTTGGTTGATAGTTACTATATGTTAAAACTAAAAAGCAAAAGGAAATCCCTTTCTCTAATTAGTGGATAAAGGATAGTCGTACAATAAGTAATAGTACTTGTACGCACTAGATTATACCACATTTACATAAAATTGTAAATATATTATTTCATTTTTATATGCAAAACGAGACTAAATAATATAATTATTTAGTCTCTCAAATCTTAGTTATCTTTACCTTCTGGTAATGCAGGGTAATCTAAAACTACTCTTATTTGCATTATGTATTTTATTGTTCTAACAAATTTACTATTTTTAATTCTTTGCCATAATGAAGGTTTTGCTTCAAATCTTGTTTCTTCTAAAAATGTATCTTCTATATTTGAAACAACTTGTTCAAGTTCTTCTACAACATTTTCTTCTGTGATTGATTCTTCTGCTACAACAACTTTTTCTTCTTTAGCATTTTCTGGTTCTTCAACAATTGAATTTGTTATTATGTTTTCTTCATCAGCAGTGCTTACACCAATTATTTCATCAACAGGTGTAGGAATATATTTTAGAGCTTCTGCAATTTCAATTCCTATATAACTTAACGCTTTTGATTTATCTTCAATTCTTTCCATATCTATTTCAATATGTAAATTGCTTTCTAAGTTATTTATTTTAGCATCTATTAATTTACATGCTCCAGTATATTCTTCTGTTGTTTTATCTTTGCTTTTTCCAATTATATTTAAAGCTTCTGCAACATCTGCTGGATATTTTGTTTCTAATTTTTTAACAATTTCTTTCCAATTTTTAGCTCTTGCTTTAACAGCTGATGTAGCATCTCTTAAAACACTGGCTAATTTTATATTTTTTTCTCTTTGTCTAATTAATTCTTCAACTTTTTTTGTATTTTCTTCAAATTGATTTGTTGCATATTCAACTAATTCATATGAGGCTTTATAAACGCTCTTTGGAAAATTGTTCTTTTTTGGATATTCTATTAAATAATTTTTTATTGATTCAACTAAATCTTTAAAATAAGAATCATCTTCTAATTGAACAATTTGTTTTTTACTGTTTGGATTAATTAATTTTTGAACTTTATCTATGTTTGATAATATTTTTTCTTCCGTGATTACCATTTTCACGTTTACTATGCCTGATTTCTGAAAAAATGACATTGTAAACTACCTCCTTCGTATCAATCTCTAATTAAATACTAAAAATATTATATCGTCTTTTCCGTAACAGTTCAAGTATTTTTTCGACTTTTTTCTTTTACATTTTGATAACAAGAAGTAACATTTTTGTAATAATTACAATACTTTTTTTATTTCTTCGAATCTCTTAATTTTCAATGTTGTAGTTTTAATTAATTCTTCTTCAGTTAAAATCATTTCTTTAACATATTTATATGTTGGCATTGTTTTATTAATTTCTTTTACTTTATTCCACAATATTTTCTTTATTTCTTCTAAATCTTCTGTATTATATTCTTCTTTTATTTTTTCTTTATCATAAACAATTTTTGTACAAATTTTTAAATCAACAGGATCATCTTTTTCTGGTTTTCCATAAATAAAAGATTCTTTAACACCTGGAATTTTATTAATTAATGTTTCTATCTCTTCTGGATATACATTTTTTCCATTTTTTAAAACTATTACACTTTTCTTTCTTCCTGTTATGAAAATAAATCCATCTTTATCAATATATGCTAAATCACCTGTATTAAACCATCCATCTTCTGATACTGATTTTTCTGTTTCACCATAATAACCTAACATAACACTTGGTCCTCTAACAGCAAGTTCACCTATTCCCATTTCATCTGGTTCTATAATTTTTGTCTCTAAACTTGGAAATGTTTTTCCAATAGATCCTATTTTTCTACATGTTGGATGCTCAGCAGCTATAACTGGGGCTGTTTCTGTTAAACCATATCCTTGATATGTTTCAATTCCAAGTTCATTTAAACCTTTTTCTGTTTCAGGATCAAATGCAGCGCCTCCTGCTACAAATAGTCTTAATTTTCCACCTAAAGATTCTAAAACTTCTTTAAATAATTTTCTTCTAATATCTATTCCAAAAAATTTAGCAACTTTACTTAATTTTATTCCAAATTTTACAG
>CAORJJ010000022.1:16936-26909 GCA_948517135.1 uncultured Clostridia bacterium
ATTTTACAGTTTTCAATTTTCCTTTTTTTTCTATTGATTGCATAACTTTCTTATACATATTATCAAAAAGTACTGGAACAGCAATCATTGCACTTGCCTTATAATCTTTTAGATTTTCTGCAATGTGTCTAATACCTTTACAGAATCCTATTGTAGCACCAACACTTACTGGATATAAAAATCCAACTGTGCATTCAAAAACATGGTGTAATGGTAAAAATGATAAGAAAGTATCTTCCTTTGTTACATCAAAAGTACATGATATATCATAAATATTAGCACATATATTTGCATGTGATAATTTAACTGCTTTTGATTGTGATGTTGTTCCAGAAGTAAATAACATAACTGCCATTTCATTATTGTTTATTTCTGCATCCAAATAGCTTCTCGCACCATTTTTTATTAAATCTTTTCCAAGCTTAACTAATTCTTTTTGAGAATAAATATCTTCTGTTTTTTCTTCTAAATCCATTGATATAAAGAATTTAACTTTTCCAATTTCCTCATCTTTTGCTTTTTTCATAATTTCATTATACTTTGAAGAATAAAAGATTGCTTCCATTTCAGAACGTTCTATTAAACTTAAAATTTCATTTTCTGGTAATGATTTATCTAAAGGAACTACAATTCCTGTCCCACAAACAATTGATAAATAGTCTTCTTCCCATTCATATCTATTTTCTGAAATAACACCAATTCTCTTATCTTTAAGACCTATACTAATTAAAGCTGTTCCTAAAGCATTTATTTCATCAATATAATCATTGTAACTCATTGTTGTTATTTCATCAGAATTATCTGCTTTAAACTTAAATGCTATATCACTTCCAAATTCAACTTTTGTATTATTAATCATTTCTTTTAAATTATTGAATTTTTTTGCTTCAAAAACTTTTTCACAGCCTGAATAAATTCTCTCTCCCATTTTGTTCCATCCTTTATTATTTTATTATTTTATTAAATATAGTTTTTTCATATTCTTCATACATTTTTTGAATATCAATTTCATTTATATTAGCTTTTCTTTTATAAATTAATGTTGAACATGTTAGTGAAAAGATTTCTGAAGCTAAAACTTCTGCATCACACTCAACAATATCACCATTATTTACCCCTTCTTGAACAATTTTCTGTATAACAGATATATATTCAAGAACTTTTTCTTTACAAAAAACATTAATATTTTCATTTCCCCAAGTTTGACTCATTACTATTGTTAACAGATTTTCATATTTATGAACAGCTTTTAATTGTACTAAAGAAACTGCCTTTATTTTATCTAAAGTATTATCACATTTTGAAATTTTAATTTCTATACTATTGATTAAAAGTTTCATTCCTTCATCAATTAGAAAGTTAAAAATTTCTTCTTTACTACTAAAATGATAATATAAAGTTCCTTTTGCAACTCCAACTGTGGCTGTAATTTCTTCTATACTTGTAGCATCATATCCTTTTTCTGAGAAAAGTTTTAATGATGTTTCAAATATCTTTCTTTTGGTTTTATTCATTATTTCACCTACAATTTTAATTTTTTCACATTATATAAGATTTACATGAAAATTTCAATATAATATCAAATAAAAATGAAAAACGCCAGCACACTTGTGCTGGCATTTTTCTATCCTGTCTTCGGGAAATATTGATCTTCAGTCTTACTTTGAAAGTCTTCAATCGCTCTTTTCAAATTTTCCAGTGACTTTCTTGTTTCTCTATTATATGGAATTTTTTCTACAAACTCTGGATCTGTAAGTATAGAGTTGTAGGCCGCTTCAAGTATTAACTTAAGCTTTCTTTCTTGCGTAATTCCATCAGAATCGACAACAAAGCACTTTTCTCCTCTGATTGTAAACTCTCTAACTCTTATCTCCATCTTAATCACCCTCGATGTTAAAACAAAATTGCATAATGCAATCGCCTATAAGTTACAAAAAAACCTAAAAAATTATAACTCGAAAAGAAAATTTTGTCAAATAGAATTTATAAACTCTCGAAAAGTTACATTTAACAAAAAAGAGAAAAATTTAATTTATTTTTCTCTTTCTTTATTATTTATTCGCTAATTCTTTTTATTATCTCTTCTTTTGAAATTCCATATTTTTGAATTTCATTTATCTCTTTTCTTATTTTTTCAATTTTTTCATCGATCGAACTTTTTAAAATTTTATCTGTTTTTGGAGTTATAAAAGTTCCTTTTGTTGATAATGTTACAATTACTCCTTTTGATTCCAAAATTGTATAAGCTTTTTTTACTGTATTAGGATTTATTCCAAGTGTAGATGCCATCTCTCTGATAGAAGGAATTTGTTCTTCTGGTTTTAACACTTCCAAAGCTACATATCTTTCTATTTCTTGAACAATCTGCTCATAAATAGGCATTCTACTTTGGTAATCTAAATTTATCATTGCAATTCCTCCTTCTAATCTTTATAAATTCCTCTATCTAATGAATTTTCATATTCTTGTGCCTTATCTATTATACTTTGTATTTCTTCAATCTTATTTGTATAAAATTGTAAACTATCTCTACCATCAAGAGTAATTACATAATATGGTTTTGTTACATCAAAGAATTCATTTTCATTAGCTAAAATAAATTTTGTTATATCTTCTGAATAATATATATATGTTTTACTTTCCTCAAATATATTTTCATTTCCATTATAAACTTGATAAGTATGTGTTCTAGTTAAGTCTGCTTTTATTTTTTCAATAACTGCTTTGTTTGTATGTTTACTTGCAATCTTTAATACTTCATCAGTTATATTAGCTGGTATACTTATACCTTGTAGTCTATTGTTTTTATAAAAATATTTATTAATAGATGCATCTTCATCATAATTTTCTTGTGATAATATTTCTTGAATACTCATATCAGCAACTTTTGTTTCAATTTCTTTTTGAATAATATTTTTTTCTTCTCCAGTTATTATCATATATCTATTTAAAACAGCAACTGAATTTTGAGTTAATCCTTTCTTTATTTTAGCAACAAATTTTTCATTTTTAGATAACTCTTCTATAATCTTGTTAAATGCTTCTCTATCAAGAGTAACTCGAGTAGTATATAATTTTCCATTTTGCATTTTTATTATAATATTGCACACTGATTCTTCCTCATTTTCTGTGTTTATATTTAACAATTCTGTATCCATAACTTCTACATTTTCTTTTGTTGTATAGCCACATTTATATTCAGAATCAAATAACAATTTTATGAATTCTTTATCATCAATAAATTCTCCTAGTTTTACACTATATACATTATTATAATTAAATTTATTATTTGAATATATACTTTGTAATTTTACTTCTGCTATATTTTCAACATTTATTTGTTTAAGTGGACGTTCAACATCTTTTATTATTTCTACAATAGAGCAACAACCTTGCAATACTGCTAGTATTAATACTAAATAAATTAATGAATTTTTTAATTTCAATTTTCTCTTTATTATAAAATCATACACAAAATAGTAAGTAATAATTACTGCCAAAACAATAATATTAAATTCTTTTTCTGCCTCCATCATATTAAGCATCATTAATATTGGTAAAATTGTTAGTGCTTTTACAAAAACATGTAATTTTTCATTTGCAAAAGATTCTTCATTATTTTCCATTTTTCTATTTTTAAATAAATGTAATCCCATAAAATAATATATAATTCCTAAGATTATCATTCTAGAAATGCTTTTATATGAAAAGTAATCAAACTCAGATGTATGATACGAAAATACGCTGTTAAAAAGTTGATATGGCATTGTATAATATGAATCTGATGAAAAATATTTATTATACCTATTTTCTCCATTAACTAATTCAAAATTTATTTCAGAATTATAATCATTAAAATAATCATAGCAAAATGGAACTAAAAATAAAATCAACATTGTTACAACAATTTGTGTACAAAATGTCCCTGATAAACACATTGCAACATTTGTTGCAAGAAAAACAAACACATATGATACCCACATCATAATAAATATATCAAAAATCATTTGTGGAAAAATTATTATATTGGGTAAAAGAGCACTACAAACTAATACAAAAACTGCTGTTAATAGTTGAATAATTGTAATTAATACAATCCCACCAATAGTATTTGTAACAAAAATTGTTTTTCTATTTATTGGTTGTGAATTTATAAAATCAACACTTTTCTTTTTATAAACATAACCAAATAATGCTGATGACATTAATACTGGTATAAAATACATTCCAATAAAATTTATAAATAAAAAGCTTCCTTTTGAAGGTACATTTACATTGGAATCGTTTAAACACAATATTGTTATTAATGTTATAAATATTGGTACTATTAAAACAAGTAGTGCTATTGCTCCTTTTGATTTTTTTACATTTTCTTTAAAAAATTTAAAATTAAATGACTTGATTAAATTCATATCCTAGCACCTCCATTTCATAAATAAACATTTCTTCTAAAGTTAATGGTAAGAAATCTAGTATTATTGGATTTAATTTCTCAAGAATTTCTCTTGCACTTTCTCTTTCACCTTTTATAATAATTGTTGCAATACTTCCCACCTTTTTATAACTCATTATATCCAATCCTAAAAATGTTTCTTTATTAAATTCTTCTTTCAAAGATATTTGAACTTTAAACATATTTGTTTTTAATGAATCTATATCACTTTCAAAAAGTATTCCACCTTTATATAATAATCCTAGATTATCACATATATCCTCTAACTCTCTTAAATTATGACTTGTCATTATTATTGTAGTTTCTTGTTTTTCCATTTGTTTTACTACAATTTTTTTAATTAAGTTTCTTATAACTGGATCTAATCCATCAAAAGTTTCATCAAAAAACATATAATTAGCATTTGTTGCTACTGCACAAATTAATGCACATTGTCTTTTCATTCCTTTTGAAAAATTTTGAATTTTTGTATTCATATCTAATTTTAGCATTTCTGCTAATTCCTTTAAGTATTCCATATCAAATTTTTTATACATTGATTCATAAAATTTTGCCATATCTAAAAGTGTATAGCTTGGAAAGAAACATAAATCGTCAGGAACAAAAACAATTTTTTGTTTCAATTCTTGATTATCTTCAACTTCTTTTCCATCAATTTCAATTGTGCCTGAATCTCTTCTATATATATCGGTTATAATCCTTAATAATGTTGATTTTCCAGCACCATTAGCACCTATCAAACCATATATTGAATTGGTTTGAATATTGCAATTCAAATTATCTAAAACTTTATTTTTTCCAAAAGTTTTATTCAAATTGCTAATTCTTATCATAATTCTTCCTCCTATACAAAAAAGTATAATTGTACTATTTGTACTAGTACAATTATACTTTCTTCTTAGTTTTTTGTCAACTATATTTTTTTAAATTTCAGTTATATCTACTGGCTTTAAATCTTTTTCTTCAGTATCATCTTCAATAGCTTGATATAATGCATTTACAGTATCTAGTGATGTAAAACATGGTATTTTACATTCTACTGCCATTCTTCTTATCTTGAATCCATCTCTGTTTGCTTCTTTTCCTTTTGTTGGAGTGTTTATAACAAAATTAATTTTTCCTGATTCTATTAAATCAATTATACTGTTTTTTCCTTCCCATAATTTCTCAATTACAGTTGATTCAACTCCATTAGCTTTTAAGAATTTCGCAGTTCCTAATGTTGCATAAATTTCAAACCCTTTATTTTTAAACTTTTCAGCTATTGGTAACATTTCTTCTTTATCTTTATCTCTTACAGTTATTAATATTGAACCTTTTGTAGATACATTTGCACCACTTGCAATAAATGCTTTAAGTACTGCATTCTCAAACTTTTTAGAAACACCTAAAACTTCACCTGTTGATTTCATTTCAGGCCCAAGTGATGTATCTGCATTTTTGATTTTTTCAAATGAGAATACTGGCATTTTAACACATATATAATCACTTTTTTTATAAAGTCCTGTACCATATCCTAAATCTTTTAGTTTTTTACCAAGAATTACATTAGTTGCAATATCTATCATTGGCAAATTTGTAACTTTACTAATATATGGAACTGTTCTACTTGAACGTGGATTTACTTCAATTATATAAACTTCACCATCACTTATGATAAATTGAATATTTAAAATTCCTATTACATTAAGTTCTTTAGCTATTTTTTCTGTATATTCTACTATTTTCTTTTCATGAGCTTTTTCAACATTTTGAGTTGGATAAACAGAAATACTATCACCTGAGTGAACTCCAGCTCTTTCTAAATGTTCCATAATTCCTGGAATAAGTATATCTTTACCATCACAAATTGCATCAACTTCAACTTCTCTTCCCAAAATATATTTATCTACTAAAATAGGATGTTCTTGTGCAATTGTGTTAATCTCATTTACATATTCTTCAATTTCTTTATCATCATAAGCAATAGCCATACCTTGACCACCCAAAACATATGATGGTCTTACTAAAACTGGATATCCTAAGTTATTTGCAACTTTTTTAGCTTCATCTGCTGTATAAATTGTACTCCCTTTTGGTCTTAAAATTCCACAATTATTTAAAGCCTCATCAAATTCTTTTCTATCTTCTGCTCTATCCATATCAACTTCCTGTGTTCCCATAATTTTAACACCCATATCTGATAAAGCTTTTGTTAATTTTATTGCAGTTTGACCACCAAATTGAACAATTGCACCATATGGTTTTTCTGTATTCACTATATTTTCAACATCTTCTGCTGTTAATGGTTCAAAGTATAATTTATCTGCAATATCGAAATCTGTACTTACTGTTTCTGGATTGTTGTTTACAATTATTGTTTCATATCCTTGTTTTTTTAATGCCCAAACTCCATGAACACTACAATAATCAAACTCAATACCTTGTCCAATTCTTATAGGACCTGAACCTAGTACCATAACTTTCTTTTTATCTGTTTGCTTTACTTCGTTATCATCATCATAACTTGAATAATAGTAAGGTGTTTGAGCTTCAAATTCAGCACTACAAGTATCAACCATTTTAAAGTTTGCTCGTATTGCATATTTATCACGTAATCTTTTTATTTCTTCTTCTGTTTTGCAAGAAAGTTTAGCAATTATCTTATCTGTAAATCCCATCTTTTTAGCTTTTTCAAGCATTTTAGAATTCATTTGATTAAGTTCTAACTCTCTTTCCATTCTTACTAATTTATATATAATTCCTATAAAGAATCTATCAATTGTTGTTATTTCATGAATTCTTTCAACAGATATTTCTTTCCTTATTGCTTCTGCTATTACAAAAATTCTTTCATTATCAACAATTTTTAGTCTTTCTTCTAATTCTGCTTTTTCTAGCTCTTTTAATTTATCAAGTGAAAAATATTCAACATTTTCCTCTAATGAACGAATTGCTTTCATTAAACCAGCTTCTAAATTTGGCGCAATTGCCATAACTTCACCTGTTGCTTTCATTTGTGTGCCTAAAGTTCTACTTGCTGTAAGGAACTTTTTGAATGGCCATTTTGGAATTTTTACTACTA
The DNA here is from genome assembly GCA_948517135.1 of uncultured Clostridia bacterium. GTDB lineage: Bacteria > Bacillota > Clostridia > TANB77 > CAG-508 > Scatovivens. The sequence continues at coordinate 24,454 of CAORJJ010000022.1, forward strand.
CATAATCAAGTACTGGTTCAAAACAAGCATAAGTTTTTCCTGTTACTTCATTTTTTATTTCATCTAATGTATAACCAAGTGCAATTTTACTTGCAACTTTTGCAATTGGATAACCAGTTGCTTTTGATGCTAAAGCTGATGAGCGGCTAACTCTTGGGTTAACTTCAATTACTGCATATTCAAAGCTTGTTGGGTTTAATGCAAATTGAACATTACATCCACCTTCAATTTTCAAAGCAGAAATTATTTTTATAGCTGATGTTCTAAGCATTTGATATTCTTTATCTGACAATGTTTGAGATGGAGCAACTACTATACTGTCTCCTGTATGTACACCAACTGGATCTATATTTTCCATATTACAAATTGTTATACAATTTCCTTTACTATCTCTCATTACTTCGTATTCAATTTCTTTCCAACCTGTAATACATTTTTCAACTAATATCTCATTTACTCTAGACATTCTAATTCCAGAACCTGCAATCTCTTCAAGTTCTTCCATTGTCTCTGCAATACCACCTCCAGTTCCACCTAAAGTATATGCTGGTCTTATTATAACAGGTAGTCCAATTTCCTTAGTAAATTCCACAGCATCTTCAACTGTATGAACAACTTTACTTGCAATACATGGTTCTTTAATTTCTTCCATCATATCTTTAAAACATTGTCTATCTTCTGCATTTCTTATTCCTTCTACACCAGTTCCTAAAAGCTTTACTTTCTTTTCTTTTAAAAATCCTGATTCTTCAAGTTCCATAGCTAAGTTAAGTCCAGTTTGACCACCTAGATTAGGAAGTATACTATCTGGTTTTTCAATTTCAATTATTTTTTTAATAGTCTCAACTGTTAATGGTTCTATATAAATTTTATCTGCCATATTTTTATCTGTCATTATTGTTGCAGGATTAGAATTTATTAGAACAACTTCTATTCCTTCTTTTTTTAATTCTCTACAAGCTTGTGTTCCTGCATAATCGAATTCAGCAGCTTGACCTATAATAATTGGTCCTGATCCTATTACTAAAACTTTTTTTATATTTTTATTTTTTGGCATATTTCTTCTCCTTTTTTTGTCCAATTAGAAAAGTTAGTTAATGGACATAATTTTTACAAATTCATCAAATATGTATGCTGTATCTTCTGGGCCTGGACATGCTTCTGGGTGAAATTGTACAGTAAATATTTTTTTATTCTTGTATCTTAATCCCTCTACTGTTCCATCATTCAAATTTATATGTGATACTTCAGCAATTTTTTTATCAACACTATCTTCAACTATATAATAGCCATGATTTTGAGATGTAATATGTACTCTTCCTTCTTTTAAATCTTTTACTGGATGATTTGGGCCTCTATGACCATATTTTAATTTAGCTGTTTTAGCTCCTGTTGCAAGTCCCATTAATTGATGGCCTAAACAAATTCCTAAAATTGGAATATCTGTATTGTATAATTTCTTTACATTTTTTATTTGATATGTACAATCTTCAGGATCACCAGGACCATTTGATAACATTATTCCATCTGGTTTCATTGAAATTATCTTTTCTGCTGGTGTATCTGCTGGAAATACTGTTACTTCACAATCTCTTTTTAAAAGTGAATTTACTATATTATGTTTAAATCCATAATCAATTAAAGCTACTTTTTTTGATTTTCCTTTACCATAAACTCTTATTTGTTTTGAAGTAACTTCCTCTACTACTTTTCCAACTTCATAAGCTTTAATTTTTTCCATTATTTCATCAATATTATTAATACTTGATGTAACATATCCTTTCATAGTTCCTGCATCTCTAAGAATTTTAGTTAATTTTCTAGTATTAATATTCGTTAATCCTGGAATTTTATAATCTCTTAAAAATTTGTCTAAATTATATTTGGTTCTGAAATTACTTTCAAAATCTGCAAGTTCATGTATAAAAACTGCTTTTGCCCAAATTCTATCAGACTCTGTATCTTCTGGTATTACTCCATAATTGCCTATTAGTGGGTATGTCATTACAATCCCTTGGCCTGCATATGAAGGATCTGTAAAAGTTTCAATATATCCAGCCATTCCTGTGTTAAATACAACTTCACAAGCTGTATCCATAGTAACTCCAATTCTCTCTCCTTCAAAAATTTCACCATTTTCAAGCACTAAATATCCTACCATTTTTTCTCCCTTTCTTTTTAATTTTCCTAAAAAAAAACACTAAATAAATTTAGTGTTTAAAAACAAATATTATTAAATCTAAAAATTGAGAATGTAAATAAAACTATTAAATAAATAGCCATAACACTTGAAACATTTATATTTTCAGTTGTTTTTAGTCTATTTAAAATTTTCATTATTTTTCCCTTCCATTTATTTACACTATATATAATTTTAACATATTATAAAATTAATTGCAAGTAGTTAATTTTCTTTATAATAAAATAAAAGTGAAATTTAAGGATAAGCCCTAAAT
>CAORJJ010000023.1 GCA_948517135.1 uncultured Clostridia bacterium
ATATAATGGAGAATAACTAATGATTAAAAAAAATAAAAAAATAAATATGTTTAAAGTTAAATGTGGGTTGCTGATAGTTTTAATATTGGTAATAATTTTAGTAACTATAAAAAGTAAAAATGTAAATAAAGAATTATCAATTTTATTTAATAATGAAATTATTGAAACATTAAATAAAGTTATTATAGATGAAGAAAAAAATATATATTTTTCAAAAGAAGATATTCAAAAATTATTTGATGATACAATATATTTTAATGAAGCAGAAAAAGAACTAATTACTACTTATAATACTCATGTAGCTTTATTAAAAATTGATGAAGAATATGGTTTAATAGATGATATAAATACAGAATTGAAAGGTAAAATGCAGGAAAAAGATAAAAAAGTTTACATCCCAATTACTGATTTACAAACAATATATGATATTGAATTAAATTATATAGAAAACAATAATAGAATTGTTATAGATTCATTATTGAAGGAAAAGAAAGTTGCAGATGTTAATAAAAAAACTAAAGTATATGAAAAAAAGGGATTTTTTCATGGTAACAAATTAGATAATTTAATAATTCGTGATAAAGTTGTTGTTTTAGGAGAAGAAGGCAAATATAAGAAAATAAGAACACATCTAGGTGAAATTGGATATGTTAAAAAAAATAAATTATCAGAAGATATAGTAATTAGAGAAGATGCTAAATATGAAAAACAGGAAATCAATGTTTATGATAATTATTCAAATATTTCAGGAATTTATAATAATATTTCAGTAGATTCAAGCAAACTAAATGTTGTTACTCCAACTTTTTTCAATATAGATAAAAATAGTAATGTTTTAGATAGAACATCAATTAGTACAGCAACGTATTCTGTTTATAAAAATTGGACAGACAGTAATGGTCTTCAAATAATGCCAGCTTTAGAAAATGATGAAAATATTTCTAAGATACTGCTTAGCTATTCTCAAAGGAGTCAAGTAATAGGTGAATTAAGAGATATGTTACTAAAATATAACTATATTGGAATTAATATAAAATTTAGTACAATAGATGATATAAATAGTTTTTACAGATTTATATTAGAATTATATCCAAGATTTAAAGCAGTAGGAATAAAAGTTGCAGTGACTTTAAATAGTAATTTAGATAGAAAAAGAATTGAAAATTCAGTAGATTATATATTAGAAGATTAAATGAAAGTGAGTGAAATAATGAAAAAAGTTTTAATTAGCTTAGTAATAATAGTTATAGTAGTTATTGTTGGAGTAATTTTATGGTATACAAATGGTTTAAAAGCAGTAACAAAACAGAGTGGTGAAACAATTGCTGTTGAAATAAAAGAAGGAATGGGTGTTCAAAGTATAGCTAATTTACTAGAAAAAAATAATGTAATAAAAAGTGCTACTGTTATGAGTATATATTCAAAATTAAATAATATTAATAATTTGAAAAAAGGAAAATATGATTTTAATAACAGTGAAGATTTGCCAACAATTATAAGTCATATGGAAAATGGTAAGGTAACTGATGAATCTGTAAAAATTACATTTATAGAAGGAAAAAATATAAGATGGATTGCTAGAACTATTGCAGAAAAAACCAATAATACAGAAGAAGATGTTTTCAATCTTTTAAAAAATGAAGAATACATTAATTCTTTAATTGAAGAATATTGGTTTATTACAGATGAAATAAAAGATAATAGAATATATTATCCATTAGAAGGATATTTATTACCTGATACATATGTTTTTGATAATAAAGATGTTTCTGTAAAAAGTATATTTAAAATGATACTTAATTTCACAGAAAAATACTTAAATGAATATAAAGATGAAATTAAGAATAATAGTTTAACAGTTCATCAAATTTTAACAATGGCTTCTATGGCTGAACTTGAGGGAAAATCTACTGAAGATAGAGCAGAAATAATTGGAGTATTTTATAATAGAATAACACAAGGTATGAGTTTAGGAAGTGATGTTACAACATATTATGCTTTTAAAGTAGATATGGGAGATAGAGATTTAACTGCAAAAGAATTAAATACAGAAAATCCATATAATACAAGAGGTCCTAATATGGTTGGAAAAATTCCAGTAGGTCCAATTTGTAATCCAAGTAAATCTGCAATTGAAGCAACATTAGAATATAAAGAAACAGATGCTTTATATTTTGTTGCAGATAAAAATGGAAAAGTTTATTTTACAAAAAGTAATTCAGAACATAATAAAAAGATACAAGAATTAAAAGATAAGGATTTGTGGTTTATATATTAATAAATTTTTGTCAAAATATTGATATTTATGTAGAATAGAAGTATAATATTTATGTTGTAAAAAAAGAAAGGGGACTTTATATTATGTATTGTGAAAAATGCGGAACAAAATTAGAGGATTCAGCTTCATTTTGCACTAAATGTGGAGCAAGTATAAAAGGTGAAGTTGTAAAAACAAAAGAAAAAGTAGAAGACAAAGAAGTACAATTAAATGTTAAACCAACTTATAAAATAGGTTATATGGTATTACCATATTTATTTACATATGCTATTTTTGCAGTTTGTTTAGGATTCCCACTTTTAGTAAGTGGATTATTTTCAGCAATAAATGTTTTTGGAGCTATTTTTATTGTTGTTGCATTATTATTTGGAATATCATATATATTTACTAAAAAACAATATGATAATTATTCTTATGACTTTTATAAAACAAAAGTTATATATAGAGATAGCTTTTTAAATGTATCTGAAAAGGAAGTTAAATACAAATATATAAGAGAAGTTACTATGCGTCAAACAATTATACAAAGAATTTTTAATATTGGTAATATTGTATTATTTACTAATGCAGAAACTGGTGTAGGAAATGGTATTTGTATTGTAAATGTTCAAAATGTTCAAGAAATATACAAAAAAATAAAATCAACAATTGATGCTTAGAGGGAGGAGTATAAAATGTTTTGTAAAAATTGTGGAACAGAAATGAGTGATGATGCACGTTTTTGCCCAAACTGTGGGACAGATAAATTAGGAGAAAATACATCACAAAACAATAAAAGTAAAGAAAATGATAATACAGTTAAATTTCAATTAAAACCAAAATTTAATTGGGGATATAAAATTATTACAATAGGATTAAGAGCGTTATTATGGATTATATTAGTGGCAATATGGATGTCTGAGTCACTTGTTCAATTATTATTGTTATTCCCATCATTACCAGTAATTGTTCTTACTGTTACTGGTGCATGTGTTGCTATAAAATTAATTTTTGATAAATTGCAATATGATGCATTAGAATATAATTTTTATGCTACAAAAGTAGAATATAAAGATGGATTTTTAAATAAAGAAGAAAAAGAATTGAAGTATAAATATATAAGAGAAGTTACTATGAATAAAAGTATTCTTGAAAGAATATTTAACATAGGAACAATAAGAATCTTTACAAATGCAAGTAGTGGTGTTGCATATGGTTCAAAACATAATAATATGTATGGAAAAAATGGTATGGCAATTCATTGTATAAAAGATGTAAAAGAACAATATCAAAAAATTAAAGATATTATAGATGAAGGAACAGAAAACGAAGATTAATAAAAAAAGCTATTTCAGTGATGAAATAGCTTTTTTATTTATATTAATTTTTAAGTTGACACATTATGTAAATTATGCTAAAATTAAATAGAATGCACTTATTTTTTTGAGTATATAGAAAGGAGAATCATTTATGTTTATGACAAATCGGTGCTTTATCGTAGAGAACAAGACAGCGGAGGAGAATGTAAGTGAGTACTAGGTAACTTCAAATGGCTTAGGGTTCGGAGTTGTAAGAGCTAATATAGACAGAAACGTGAGGAAAAAGATCTGTGTAATTTCTTTTGAGTTCAGATCCAACAACAATGACGAAACATTCGAGAATGAAATATTCAAGGATGTATTCCTTAATCTGGCTCAAAAAACGAAATTACCGATATGTTTCAAGTCCAGCGTATTGACAGAAAATACGAAGAAAGTTCTGCTGGAAATTGGCGCTAAAGAAGTAGTCGACCTTGAACACATATGGCCGGAGGTTTTCAATATTTTTAAATTGGAAGTACAATAAATGATTCATAATGGGAGAGCAGTTACTATCGCTCTCCCAAAAACATTTCTATAATACTTAAACTAGTCAAAACGTATAAACAATTGACAAATTACATATAAATAGTGTATAATAAATAATAGATTTGCTATGAAGATGAAAGCTAATAGAAAAACATTTTACAGAGAAAAAATGCCATTGGCTGAGAGCATTTTAAATTAAGTTCTTTTAGTGAAACACATTGGAGCAAAAAACAATGCTATTAGCATTTATAAAAAGTGGAGAACTGTTTCCTTATAGTTCTCAAATAGGGTGGCACCGCGGAAGTTATATATTGAAATATAAACCTTCGTCCCTGTAACTTGAAAAATAGTTACAGAGATGAAGGTTTTTTGTTTTAATTTTTCGTCCCTAAAGATAAGAAATAAGGAGAGAAAAATTATGAAAGAAAATGTTTACAGAACTTATACATGTGGAGATTTAAGAGAAAAACATGTAGGAGAAGAAATTAAGTTAGCAGGATGGGTAGACACAATAAGAGATTTAGGAGGTGTACTATTTATTGATTTGAGAGATCAATATGGTATTACACAAGTTGTAGTTTCAGGAGATGAAGAAAAAGTAGATTTTTCTTCAAAGATACCAACTGAATCTACGATATCAGTATTACGGAAAAGTCAGACTAAGAGATGAAGAAACAATCAATAGGAGTTTAGAAACAGGAACAGTAGAATTATTTGCAGATAAAATTGAAGTCTTAGGAAAAAGAAGTAAAGGTTTACCTTTTGAAATTGCGAATAACAGAACTGTTAGAGAAGATTTAAGGTTAGAATATAGATTTTTAGATTTAAGATCAAGAAAAAATTTAGAAAATTTAAAATTAAGAGCTGAACTTATTCAATTTTTAAGAGCTCAAATGCAAAGCCAAGGTTTTTTAGAAGTGCAAACACCAATACTTACAAGTTCATCACCAGAAGGTGCTAGAGATTATTTAGTTCCAAGCAGAATGTATCCTGGAAAATTTTATGCACTTCCACAAGCACCACAACAATTTAAACAATTGTTAATGGTTTCAGGAATAGATAAATATTTTCAAATTGCACCTTGTTTTAGAGATGAAGATGCAAGAGCAGATCGTTCACCAGGAGAATTTTATCAATTAGATATGGAAATGGCTTTTGCAACTCAAGAAGATGTTTTTGCAGTTATGGAAGAAGTAATATATAATACATTTTCTAAGTTTTCAGATAAGAAAGTTGCTGAATACCCATTTCCAAGAATTCCATATAAAGAGGCCATGCTTAAATATGGTACAGATAAGCCAGATTTAAGAAATCCTCTTGTTATAAAAGATGTAACAAATATTTTTGAAAAGTTAGATATAAAAGTGTTTAATGGAAAAATAGTTAGGACAGTTACACTTCCAAATGGAGCAGAAGCTACAAGAACATTTTATGATGGAATGGTTGAATTTGCGATAGAAGAATGTAAAGCTAAAGGTTTAGCATGGTTAAAAGTAAATGATGATAGAACACTTCAAGGTCCAATTGCTAAATTAATTCCAGATGAAGCAAGAGAAGAACTATTAACTCAAACAGATACAAAAGTAGGAGATAGTATATTCTTTATTGCTGAACATAAAGGAATTGTAGAGAAATTAGCAGGAGAGATTAGAAAAGAAATTGCAATAAGACAAGATTTAATTGATGATTCTGTTTATAAATTCTGTTGGATTGTAGATTTTCCAATGTATGAAATTGCAGATAATGGAAAATTAGAATTTTGTCATAATCCATTTTCAATGCCACAAGGCGGATTAGAAGCTTTAGAAACAAAAGATCCACTAGATATTTATGCATATCAATATGATATTGTATGTAATGGTATTGAATTATCATCAGGAGCTGTTAGAAATCATGATCCTGAGATTATGATAAAAGCATTTGAAATTGCAGGATATACTGAAGAGGAAATAAAAAATAGATTTTCTGCATTATTTAATGCATTTCATTATGGAGCACCACCACATGCAGGAATTGCACCAGGTGTTGACAGAATGTTAATGTTGCTTACAGGTGAAGAATCTATCAGAGAAGTTATTGCATTTCCAATGAATAGTAAAGCACAAGACTTATTGATGGGAGCACCAGGAAATGTTACAGATAGACAATTAAAAGATGTTCATATAAAATTAGATTTAAAATAAAAGTAATAATATTGTAATTGCTAAAAAACACCTCTAATAGTAAAATTATATTAGAGGTGTTTTTATGACAGAACAAGAGATTAGAAAAAAGTATCAAAGGGATGATGAAACAGATTTAAGAGGAGCTAATGTAGGTGCTATTGATAATTTAATAGGAATGCTTGAAATCCATAAAAATAGTTCTGATGAATATGTAAGAAATATAGCAGAACATTTTGGAGAATTTGAAAAACTTGCTCCAAATTTTGTGATATTTGAATCACAAAAATCAGATGAATGTTTTTATATGCATAGCTTTGCAGCTTTTCAAATAGGGAAAGATACTGAAAGCTTAATATCATCACATGAGTTTGGGCATGCTGTTATAGGAGTTACAAGCAAAACTAAAGTTCCAAAAGGATATGACGGCGTTATTGCTAGAGCAAAGGCTCATGCATTAGCTCCTGAAAATAGAGAGTATTTTAAACAATATATAACATATTTATCGCAAAAAGATAATGAAGATAGAACTCAAGCAGAAAAAGGACCAGTTTCAGATATAATAAGTTCAGTTTTCCAACAAGAAGGATTTAGAATTGGAAGTTATGATAATGAATGTTGGTTACCAGCTTACCATTTAAGAGACTATTATTTTGATGAAGAAAAAGGGGAAGTAAAAGTTGATAAAGTTTATGATGAAGATTTTGCTAATTTTTATTCTTTAAAAGCAAATAATTGTGAGAAAGAAATAGAGACATTAAGAAATTTATTTGGAGATGAATTGATTGAAGTTTTAAACAGTGAGATTTTAAAATCAGCAGTTATATTAGAAAGAGTGGCAAGCAAAGATCAAAAGGAAAGTGTGCTAAATGAAATGGAGAGCATAAAAGGAGTTATTACAGGAACTACACAAGAAGATATTCGCTCAATATCAGAACCAGAAAAAGAAAATTATAAAGATGAAGGAGAAAGAGAGTAAATGAACAAAATAAGTTCTAAAGCAGCCACTCAATTATATGAAATAATTTTATTATTACCTAGTGAGTATAAATCTAAAATTCCAATGACTATTATGAGTTTATTACAAAATAGAAAAATAGCTATAGAAGAAATAAATATAAAAAGTGCAGAACATATAAATGATACAGAACTATTAGATGAAACAAAGAAATACTTATCTTACATTTTTTTGAATTATTTAGCTGATGAAGATGAAAAAAAAGAGTTTAATCATATTCTTGATGAAAACGAAGCAAGACATCAAGCCTTGCTAAAGAATAAATATGATACAACTAATATGTTTAGAGTTGAAGAAAAAAAAGAATCTAATTTAGAAGTAGAAGATATAAGAATTGATGAAGAAGAGTTAAATGAAAAAGATAATGAAAATAATCAATTAATAGAAATTAAAGGAAATAATTGGTTTAGTAAAATTTTAGAAAAAATTAAAAAGCTAATATGAAATTTAGGGACGCTCGAAAAATTTCACTATAAGAAAACTAAGAAAAAAAGTGAAACTTTTGGAGCGTCCCTAAATTTCAAAAAAGAAGTTTACAATAATTAGTTTTTGATATATAATATATAAATCAAAAATTAATAAAAAGGGGCAATTAAAATGAGTGAAAATGAAAATAATGAAGAAGTAATTCAAACAGAAGAAGACATTAATAGATTAATGCAAGTTAGAATAGATAAATTAAAAGAGTTACAAGATGCAGGAAAAGATCCTTTTGAAATTACAAAATATGATAGAACAGAGTTTTCTCAAGATATAAAAGATAATTATGATCAATATGAAGGTAAAGATGTTTCTGTTGCTGGAAGAATAATGGCAAAAAGAATAATGGGTAAAGCATCTTTTTGTACAATCCAAGATGCACAAGGAAAAATTCAAAGTTATGTAAGTATAAATGATTTAGGTGAAGAAAGTTACAAAGCATTTAAAACATTTGATATAGGAGATATTATTGGATTAAAAGGTTTTGTTTTCAAAACAAGAACTGAAGAAATCTCTATTCATGCTAAAGAAGTTGTACTTTTAACAAAATCAATTAGAGATTTACCAGAAAAATTTCATGGTTTAAAAGATATAGACTTACGTTACAGACAAAGATATGTAGATTTAATTGTAAACCCAGAAGTTAAAGAATCATTCCTTTTAAGAAGTAGAATTTTAAAAGAAATAAAAAATTTCTTTGATAATGAAGGATATTTAGAAGTAGATACACCAATATTAAATACAATAGCTGGTGGTGCTACTGCAAGACCATTTATTACACATCATAATACATTAGATATGGATATGTATTTAAGAATTGCTAATGAATTATATTTAAAAAGATTAATAGTGGGTGGTTTTGATAGAGTATATGAAATGGGAAGAATGTTTAGAAATGAAGGAATGGACATTAAACATAATCCTGAATTTACAAATATAGAATTTTATGCAGCATACCAAGATTATAATGATATGATGGATACATCAGAAAATTTAATTAGAAGTGTTGCACAAAAAGTTTTAGGAACAGCAAAAATTAATTATCAAGGAACAGATATAGACTTAGAATCTCCATGGAGAAGAGTAACAATGATAGACGCAATAAAAGAAGTAACTGGAGTAGATTTTAATGAAATCAACACAGATGAAGAAGCAATTGCAATTGCTAAAGAAAAAGGTGTTGAAATGGAAGAAGCAAAACAAACAAGAGGATATATTATAAATCAATTCTTTGAAGACTTTGTTGAAGAAACATTAATTCAGCCAACATTTATTTGTGATTATCCAGTTGAAGTATCTCCTTTAACAAAGAGAAAACCATCAGATAAAAGATTAGTTGAAAGATTTGAGTTATTTATAGATGGACGTGAATATGGAAATGCATACTCAGAATTAAATGATCCAATAGATCAAAGACAAAGATTTGTAGATCAATTAAAACAAAGAGATGCGGGTGATGATGAAGCTAATATGATGGATGAAGATTTCTGTATGGCTATTGAATATGGAATGCCTCCAACAGGTGGTATGGGAATTGGAATTGATAGATTAGTTATGTTACTTACAAATTCAGCATCAATCAGAGATGTTATATTATTCCCAACAATGAAACCAATAAATTAATCAAAAGATAAAGAGGAAGAAATTATGAATGAACTTATTTTTGGTGCTATATGGACTTCATTTACAGCACTTTGTACATGGATGTTTTATGGATTTGATGGAGGAACTATATATGTAAATGGTGAGGCTGTTTCACATGAAGAATTTGCAACAATGTTAGCTCCTAAATTGTTTATGGGAATATTCTGGATAGTAGGTATTACTTTTATTGTAGTTGGAGTAGTAAAATCTATAAAGAAGATTTTAAAGTTATCTTATGAGAATAATAAATTGGAAGAAGATTACAGTAATTATAATAATAATGAACCAGATGATGATGATCCAATAAAAAAGTTATAATAAAAAAGAATTCTAGAGATAGAATTCTTTTTTTAATAATTAATACTTTAAATGTAAAAAAGAATTGATAATTTTAAAATATTTGATATAATAAGATATATTGCTATAATTGCATATAATATGCAGTATAGTATTAATCTTGAATTTCAAGATTTGAATGTAAAGGAGGAAGTATATGTTTTTTAACTTTGGTGGTGTAAATAGAAATGTTATTTATGGATTATTAATTGCTCTAGCTGTAATATCTTTATATAATATGGGAGTTGCAGGAATAATAAGTTTACTTTTAACACTTCCAGCAGTAATTGTTGCTATAACATTTCATGAATTTGCACATGCATGGACAGCAGATAAATTAGGAGATACTACTCCTAGAAGTCAAGGGAGATTAAATTTGAATCCAATAAGTCATTTAGATTTTTTTGGATTTATTCTTATGATATTTACACATATTGGTTGGGGAAAACCAGTACAAATAAATCCTAATAATTTTAATAGTAATAAATCAAGAGCTTTTTGTGAGACAATGGTTTCACTTGCAGGACCTTTAACTAATTTTATTTTAGCAATAGTTGCAACTATTGCTTATTATGCGTTAAATATTTGGTGTAGAGGATTTTTGCTTACAAATTTAGGAGAAATTATAGCAATATTTTTAAATGTTTTAATTGCAGTAAATATCGGTTTAGGAACATTTAATTTAATACCATTACCACCATTAGATGGTGAAAAAATTTTTAGACACTTATTGCCATTTAAAATTCAAGAATGGCTAATAACTAATTATACAACATTATATTATGTGTTCATTATATTATGGATGTTTGGAGTATTAGAAATGATAGTTGCACCTGTAATTAGTACAATATCTAATTTGATATATACTGGTGTTGGAACAATATTTTCATTATTCATATAATTTGGAGGTTTATTTTGAAAGACATATTAATAATGGGAATTGAATCAAGTTGTGATGAAACTTCTGTATCAATTGTCAAAAATGGTAGAGAGGTTTTGTCAAACTGTATAAATTCTCAAATAAAAATACATGAAGAATATGGAGGAGTTGTTCCAGAAATAGCTTCAAGATGTCATACAGAAGTTATTAATGGAATAATGAAAGAATCGTTAAAAGAAGCACAAGTTACTTTAGATGATATAGATGCAATTGCTGTAACTCAAGGACCTGGATTAGTTGGAGCTTTACTTGTTGGTGTTTCTTATGCTAAAGGCTTAAGTTATGTTACAAAGAAACCATTAATTGCAGTTAATCATATAGAAGGACATATAGCTGGAAATTATTTAACACATAACGAATTAAAACCACCATTTTTATGTTTAATTGTTTCTGGTGGACATACTCACTTAGTGAATGTGAAGTCTTATAATGATTTTGAAGTTCTAGGAAAAACTAGAGATGATGCAATTGGTGAAGCATTTGATAAAGTTGCAAGAGTTGTAGGTCTTGGATATCCAGGAGGCCCTAAAGTTGATAATTTAGCAAAAGAAGGAAAGCCAAATATAAAATTACCAGTAACTCATTTTGATAACTTAGATTTTAGTTTTAGTGGAATAAAGACTGCTGTAATTAATTTGAATCATAAAGAGCCTAATATTAATAAAGCAGACTTATGTGCAAGTTTTCAAGTTTCGGTTACTAATATGCTTATAACAAATGTAACTAAAGCAATAAAACAATTTAATTCTGATAAAATTGTTATAGCAGGTGGAGTATCAAGAAATTCATTTATTAGAAAATCATTTGATGAACTTGCAAATGATTTAAATATAAAAGTTTATTATCCAGAACCAATACTTTGTACAGATAATGCAGCAATGATAGCTGCTGCTGGATATTATAACTATATAAATGGTGAAAGAGCAGAATTAAATTTGAATGCAATACCAAATTTAAAAATTGGAGAATAACAGGAAATTGATGATTACCAAATAAAGGAATTATAGAAGGAGAGAAAAATGTCTATATATGTAATAGGGGATTTACATTTATCTTTTTCTGCTGAAAAACCAATGGACATTTTTGGGTTTAATTGGGAAAATCATGCTGAAAAAATAAAGCAAAATTGGATAAGTAAAGTTAATGAAGAAGATACAGTAATATTACCAGGAGATTTTTCATGGGCTACATATTTAGAAGATACATATAAGGATTTTGAATTTTTAAATAGTCTTCCTGGAAAAAAAATATTATCAAAAGGCAATCATGATTATTGGTGGACAACATTAACAAAAATGAGAAAATTTTTAAAAGAAAATAATTTTGATAATATAGATTTCTTATTTAATAATTCATATTGTATTGAAAATAAGATTGTAACAGGAACAAGAGGATGGATAAATTCTTGGAAATCAGAAGAAAACTATAAAATTTTAAAAAGAGAGAATGATAGATTAATTCTTTCAATTGAAGATGGGATAAAAAAATATGGTGAAAATTATGAAATAATTACCTTTATTCACTATCCACCATTTTATAAAGAAAATGAAATTCCAAAAGAAATAGATTTTATAAATATATTAAAAAAATATAATATAAAAAAATGTTATTATGCCCACTTACATGGAGAATCACATAAAGATGCATTTGAAGGAAACAATGATGGAATTAATTATAAATTAGTTAGTTCAGATTACTTAAGATTTGATTTATTAAAAATAAACTAAGGAAATTAAAATTATGGAAAAAAGCGAGATAAATGAAAAGAAATATTATAATACAAATTTAGACCTAGTTTTGAGAAAATATATTACACGTGAAAAATATGGAGATTTTGCAATTATTTTGCAAGATATTTTTCAAAGAAGAGCTTATGAATTTGATTTTTCTGAAGAACATATAGCAGATGAAGTTGCTAATTTTGTAAATAGAGTTGAAACAGTAGAATTTGCATCTAAAGACGATATGATTTTTGAAAGAGCTATGGGGGTATATATTCCAGGTGAGAAATCAATAAGATTAAGTCAAGATTATTACTTACAAGACATAAAATCAAAAACAGAATTAGAATTTGGAACAAAATTATTTGAAACTTTAACACATGAAGTTTATCATGGAATTGCAGACAGAGGAGAGTATAATGGTTTAGTTTATTCAAGAGTTGGAGAAACATTTTCTAGAGGAACAGCACTAAATGAAGTTTTTACAGAAACTGCTGCTAATAGAGCATGTTTTCCAAGAGGTTCTAAAGAAGCAGAACAATATAGATCTGATACAGATGGTTATCCAGATATAACATTTGTTAGTAATTTATTAGCAGCAAGTGTTGGACTTACAGAAAAAGAAATTTTAAGAACAGGTATTCAAAATAGAGGGAAATTAATGGAAGCAATTTCATCTAAATTTCCGAAAGAAAAATCATTTGATGAGGCTTATAAAATGATTGAAAAAATAGAAGGAAGTTTAGATATTATATATAATGTAAGATATTCAAATAAAGAAAAAACAGAGACTGAAAAAGATTTAGAAGCTCAATTAATGGGAAGCTCACTTGTAACCTTATATGAAACAGCTTTTAAACTTGCTTCTTATCAAATTGAAAATGATGATAAACCAATCAATCAAGAAACTCTTGCAGATGCGACTTACAGATATTCTAAATTGGAAAAGATAATGCAAGATTCTTTAACTACTTTTAAAAACTATAATGCAATTCCGTTTGATTACGAACAAAGAATTTTAAATAGTGTAGAAAAATCTCAGAATTCACTTGCAAATAGAGTAGCAGGATTTGATGCAATAGTTAAACAAGGATACAGAATAACTAATCCGAAGGATTTAAAAATAACAACAGATTTAGCCAAAAAAGGAATGTTACAAAAAAAGGCTAAGGTATTAAACAAAAAATATGGAATTATAGTACCAGAAGGAACTTCAGAAACAGTATCATCACTTACAGATGATATGGAATATGAAGCTTATGTTATGAAAGAAGATTTTGATAATGGTGAACAATGGGATAATAGTGATGTTGCAGTAGTAATAAAAAGAAGATTTGTAGAAGAAATGGAAAGAAAAGGTTTGATAAGAAAACCAACTGAAGCTGAACTAGCAGATACAGAAGAACTTCCAGTAGTAAAAGAAGATATAAATAAAACAGAAGAACTTCCAGTAGTGGATGAATTAGATAAAACAGAAGAGATTCCCCTAGTTGATGAAGATAAAAAGAATAAAGGATTACTTGGAAAGTTAAAAGATTCAATAAATATTATTGTAACAAGGTTTAAAAATAGAAATCAGCAGAAATTAAATCCAGGACAAGGAAATATAGCAAGGGAAGATGATAATTCAGAATATTATGCTAGTTTAGCTACAAAAACAGTTGAAAAAGAAGATCCTTTTTCTAAATATATTGTAAAACCAAAAGCACCATCATTAAAACTAGAAGAAATAAACTTTTCTGATGATAAAAGTAAAGAAAATAAAGATAGAGAAGATGATGCAAGATAAAAAAGTAAAGGAAAATAAAAAATGGATAATGTAAATGAAAAAAAGGAAGAGTTAAATATTATTGCTGAATGTGCAATAAATAATAGAACTTTTGTAATAACAGCAGATAAAAAAATTTATGAAAAAAACGAGAATAATCAATATAGAGAATGTTCAGAAGATGATAAAGAAACTGAATTTTTAAGAAGATATACTAAAGAGCCAAAGAGTTTAGATATTGATGATAGAGACGATAGATAAGAGTTTTAAGATAACAAAGTTTAAGGAGACAAAATAATGCAAGACAAACAAAAAAATATTAGAAATTTTAGTATAATAGCACATATAGATCATGGGAAATCAACTCTAGCAGATAGAATAATCGAAATGACAGGAGTTTTATCTGAAAGAGAGATGGAATCTCAAGTTTTAGATAATATGGATATAGAAAAAGAAAGAGGAATCACAATAAAATCTCAAGCTGTAAAAATGAATTATACAGCTAAAAATGGTGAAATTTATGAATTTAATTTAATAGATACTCCAGGTCATGTAGATTTTAATTATGAAGTTTCAAGAAGTTTAGCAGCCTGTGAAGGAGCAATACTTGTAGTAGATAGTACTCAAGGCGTTGAGGCTCAAACACTTGCTAATGTATATTTAGCACTAGATGATAATTTAGAAATATTGCCAGTTATAAATAAAGTAGATTTGCCAAATGCAAGAGCAGATGAAGTAAAACAAGAAATTGAAGATATAATAGGAATTCCTGCAATGGAGGCACCATGTATATCTGCAAAAACAGGATTGAATGTAGATGAGGTTTTAGAAAGAATTGTTACTGATATTCCTGCTCCAAATGGCGAAAAAGATGCAGAATTGCAAGCATTAATTTTTGATTCTTATTATGATAATTATAAGGGTGCATTAAGCTATGTAAGAATAAAAAATGGTAGTGTAAAAGCAAATGATGAGATCTTATTTATGGCAACTGGAAAAGTGTTTACAGTTGCAGAAGTTGGATATTTTGGAGCTGGTTCATATATACCTACTGATAAATTAGAGGCAGGAGAGGTTGGATATATAGCAGCAAGTGTAAAAACAGTATCAGACTTAAATGTTGGTGATACAATTACATTAAAAAACAAACCTGCAAAAGAACCACTACCAGGATATAAGAAAGCTAATTCAATGGTTTATTGTGGAATTTATCCAATGGATGGAAGTGAATATGAACCATTAAAAGATGCTCTTGAAAAATTAAAATTAAATGATGCAGCACTAAATTACGAACCTGAAACATCTGCGGCACTTGGATTTGGATTTAGATGCGGATTTTTAGGATTATTACATTTGGAAATAGTAATTGAAAGGTTAGAAAGAGAATTTGATATAGGATTAATTACAACATCACCATCAGTTATTTATCAAATTCATAAAACATCAGGTGAGCAAATTGAATTATATAATCCTACTGAATTGCCACCAACAACAGAAATAAGTTATATGGAAGAACCTATAATGGATGTTGAAATAATGATTCCAAAAGAATTTGTTGGCAATGTTATGAAAGTTTGTCAGGAACGTAGAGGAACATATATTGATATGAAATATTTAGATGAATCAAGAGTTACTCTAAAATATGATATGCCATTAAATGAGATAATATATGACTTTTTTGATACAATAAAATCAAAAACTAAAGGATATGCCTCTGTTGATTATGAATTTAAAGAATATAGAAGAGCAGAACTTGTAAAATTAGATTTACACATAAATAATGAGGCTGTTGATGCACTATCTTTTATAGTTCATAAAGATTCAGCTTATGAAAGAGGAAGAAAAATGGCAGAAAAGCTAAAAAAGGTTATTCCAAGACAATTGTTTGAAATACCAATTCAAGCAGTAGTTGCAGGAAAAATAATTGCAAGAGAAACATTATCAGCAATGAGAAAAGATGTTTTAGCTAAATGTTATGGTGGAGATATTACAAGAAAGAAAAAACTATTAGAGAAACAGAAAAAAGGTAAAAAGAAAATGCGTCAAATAGGAAATGTTGAAGTACCACAAGAAGCATTTTTAGCAGTACTAAAATTAGATGATGATGATGCTTAGACTGTTAAGAGAGAAGATATTTAATATTATTTTATAAATATTAAATGTCATATAAAAAGAAAGGGAACAAAAATGAGAGAAAGTTATAGAGATAAAAGAAATAGGCAAGCAAGAATTGCAAAAGAAAAAGAAAATGATTTTGAAAATAGAAGAAAAAATCAAAGAAGAAAAGAAAATAGAAGAACTAATCCAGATAGAAGACAAAATGAAAAAAGATTTGAAGGAGTAGAAAGAAGAACATCACAAAGACGTTTTGGAGAAGAAAGAAGAAAGGCTGAGAGAAGAAGCTTTGAAGATAAAAGACAAGAAAGTGGAGAAAATGATGAAAATTCATATGAAGACATTGTGGCTGGAAGAAATGCAATTCTTGAATTATTAAAATCTGAAAAAGACATTAATAAAATATATGTTGAACGTGGTGAAAAACATGGATCAATAAATGAAATTATTGCAAAGGCAAAAGATGCTAGAATTGTTTTAGTAGAAGTTGATAAAGTGAAATTAGATCAAATGGCTGAAAATCATCAAGGAGTTGTAGCTGTTGTTCCACCATTTAATTATTGTGAAATTGATGAGATTTTAGAATGTGCTAGAAATAAAAATGAAGATCCATTTATATTAATTCTTGATGGAATAGAAGATCCACATAATTTTGGTTCAATAATTAGAACAGCTGAAACAGCAGGAGTTCATGGAATAATAATTCCTAAAAGAAGAAATGTTGCTGTGAATAGTACTGTTGCAAAAGTTTCAACAGGAGCAACTACTTATATGAAAATTGCAAGAGTAAATAATTTGAATGATACTATAAGAAAATTGAAAGAAGAAGGCTTATGGGTAATTGGAACAGATGGAGATGCAGAAACTGTATACTATAATCAAGATTTAAAAGGACCTTTAGCTATAATAATAGGTAGTGAAGGTTTTGGAATGAGTAAACTAGTAAGAGAAAATTCAGATATTTTAATAAAAATTCCAATGAAAGGAAAAATAACTTCTTTAAATGCATCAGTATCAGCTGGAATTGTAATTTATGAGGCAGTAAAACAAAGATTGTAAAAAAATACTTGCAATTCATTTTATAAAATGATAAAATATTTATGTCAAAAAATGAATCGAAACAGATTTAAAAAAAAAACCCTTTTTTTAAATCTGTTTTTTTATTGTTTTGGGATAAATAAATAAAAGTGGAGATGTAAAAATGGAAATAGCCTTTGATAATGAAAAATATTTAAAAATTCAAAAAGAAAAAATTGAAGAAAGAATACAAATGTTTGATAACAAATTATATTTGGAATTTGGTGGGAAAATTTTCGATGATTATAATGCAAGTAGAGTATTGCCAGGATTTAACCCTGATGCTAAAATTAAACTTTTACAAGAATTTAAAGAAAATTTAGAAATAATTTTTTGTATAAATGCAAATAACATTCAAAAAAATAAAATAAGAGCTGATTATGGTATTGGTTACGATGTTGAACTTTTAAGATTGATAGAAAGTATTTCAAAACTAGAAATTGAAATTAATAGTGTAGTAATAACAATGTATACTGGTCAAGAAGAAGTTGAAAAATTAAAACAAACATTGGAAAACAAAAATGTAAAGGTATATTTACATAGTCCCACAAAAGGATATCCAGATGATGTTGAAACAATTGTAAGTGAAGCTGGCTATGGAAAAAATCCATATATAGAAACAACAAGAAAATTAGTAGTTGTTACAGCGCCAGGCCCAAATAGTGGAAAACTTGGTACTTGTTTATCACAATTATATCATGAACATAAAAGAGGAATAAAAGCTGGATATGCAAAATTTGAAACATTTCCAGTTTGGGATTTGCCACTTATGCATCCAGTAAATGTATCTTATGAGGCTGCAACAGCAGATTTGGGAGATATAAATATGATAGATTCATTCCACTTAGAAGAATACAATATAAAAGCTGTAAATTATAATAGAGATATTTCAGCATTTCCAATTTTAAAGAATATATTAAAAAAGATAACAGGAAAAGTTATATATAATTCTCCAACGGATATGGGAGTTAATATGATTAGTAAATGTATAGTTAATGATGATGTGGCTCGGAAAAGCTGCTAAAATGGAAATAATTAGGAGATATTATGCAAGTTTATGTGATTACAAAAAAGGTATAGGAAATGAAGAATCAGTTGAAACAATAAAAAAATTAATGAATAATGTAGGAATTACAACTCAAGATAGAGAAATTGTTAAATACTCTTTAGAAAAGTCTGAAAATGAGAATGTTAATGTAGTAGCGATAATGTTAGAAAATGGGAAGGTTATAACTGGTAAAGAATCAGAATTGTTGAGTGCTTCTAGTGCATTGCTAATAAATACTATAAAAGAACTTTCAGGAATACCAGATGATGTATATTTACTATCACCATCTGTTTTAGAATCAATTTTTAATTTAAAACAAAAAACATCATATAAAAGAAATTATTCATTAAATCTTCCAGAAGTTTTAATTGCACTAAGTATATGCTCAAAAACTAATCCAATTATAGAAAAAACATTTGAATCAATTGACAAATTAAGAGGTTTAGAAGCTCATAGCTCATATATTATATCTCAAGCGGAACAAAAAGTTTTAAAAAGTCTAGGGATAAATTTAACATGTGAACCTAAATTATTAGGATATGAAGAGTAAAGGGGATTAAAATGAGTACAAAGTATATATTTATTACAGGTGGAGTTGTATCAGGACTTGGAAAAGGAATAACAGCGTCATCACTTGGAAGATTATTAAAAAATAGAGGATATAAGATTATAAATCAAAAGTTTGATCCATACATAAATGTTGATCCAGGAACAATGAGTCCTTATGAACATGGTGAGGTTTTTGTAACAGATGATGGAGCTGAAACAGATTTAGATTTAGGTCATTATGAAAGGTTTACAGATGTTAATTTAAATCATAATTGTAGTATAAGCTCTGGAAAAATTTATCAAAATGTGATAAATAAAGAAAGAAGAGGAGATTATTTAGGAAAAACTGTTCAAGTAATTCCTCATGTAACAAATGAGATAAAAGATAATATATATAGTTTTGATGGACAAGCAGATATTGTTATAACAGAACTTGGAGGAACTATTGGAGATATTGAAAGTTTAGCATTTGTTGAAGCAATAAGACAAGTTGGGTTAGAAAAAGAACCAGATGATGTTATGTATATTCATGTAACATTACTTCCATATATAACTGGTTCAAATGAAATAAAATCAAAGCCAACACAACATTCTGTAAAAGAATTACAAAGTTTTGGAATTAAACCTGATATCTTAGTTTGTAGAACAGAAACAGAAATTCCAATAGAAATAAGAGAAAAATTAGCTCTTTTTTGCAATGTAAGACCAGAAAATGTTATACCAAATCTTACAGCAGAAAATCTTTATGCAGTTCCATTAATGCTAGAAAAGTATGGTTTAGCAACTGCTGTATGTAAGAAATTAAAATTGGAAAAAAGTGAACCTCAAAATAAAGAATGGGAAAATTTAATTGAAAATATAAGAAATTTATCAGGAGAAGTAAATATAGCTCTAGTTGGAAAATATATGCATCTTCAAGATTCATATTTATCAGTTGCAGAAAGCTTAAGACATGGAGGGTTTGCAAATGGAGTAAAGGTAAATGTTGGATTTATAGATTCTGAAACTATAACAGAAAAAAATGTAAAAGATATTCTTGGTAAATATGATGGAATCTTAGTTCCAGGTGGATTTGGAAATAGAGGAATTGAAGGAAAAATAACAGCAATAAAATATGCAAGAGAAAATAACATACCATTTTTAGGGATATGTTTAGGAATGCAAATGGCAGTTGTAGAATTTTGTAGAAATGTTTTAAAAATTCAAGATGCAAATTCAGCAGAGTTTAGTACTACAACTAAAAATCCAGTTATACATATAATGGAAACTCAGAAAGTAGTTACAGAAAAAGGTGGAACTATGAGACTTGGAAGTTATCCATGTGTAATCAAAAAAGATACTTTGGCATATGAAATTTATGTAGAAGAAAATATTAATGAAAGACATAGACATAGATTTGAATATAATAATGATTACAAAGAAAGATTAGAAAATGCAGGGCTTATATGTTCAGGAACATCACCTGATGGAAATTTGGTTGAAATTGTAGAATATAGGAATCATCCATTTTTTATAGCAGGTCAATTTCATCCTGAATTTAAATCAAGACCAGATAGACCAGCACCACTATTTAAAGCATTAATAAAAGCAGCAAAAGAAAGTAAATAAATTATAAATAATTTGTTTTAACCCGAAAGATACATAAGATTATACAATTTTAAACTGAAAAGAGGAAAAATAAATGGAATTATCTTTGCAAAGTAAAACAAATTTAAAAAGTGTTTATAAATTAAGAGAAAGATTTATAGAAGAAGAAAAACTACATATTAATGACAAAATAGATTATGAAAAATTTCAGGAATTATATGAGAAATATGGAGAAGATTTTACAGAAAAGGAATTTGCAAAATATTTTTTAGATATAGATAATTTAAAACATTATGGAATTCAATCAGGTAAAAATAAAGAAACACCTATATTAACAAGAGAATATATTTCAGATGAAGAAATTGAGAATATAAAAGAAAAACTTATAGAATATTGTGATATAAAAAGTTTAAAGAAAATTCATTATAATGAATTTTTAGAAATGTATGAAAAATTTTCAGGAAAATTATCTGTAAACATGTTTGCTGAAGATATTTTAAAGATTTCATATCATAGTGTAGAAACAATGCGTTCTAACAATAAGCAAAGAGCAATTTTGTTTCAACAAAATAGAGTTGATAAGCAGGTAGCAGATAAAATAAGACAAGAAATTATATCTAAATCAGATTTACATATTGGTACTCAAATTGATTCAGAAGAGTTTAGAAATTTGTATGAACAGTATGGTAAAGATATAAAAGAAAAAGATTTTGCTGAAATTATACTAGGAATGTCATCAAGTTCTTATAAGAAATTAAGTAAAAATATATCTGGTTATGCTTCTGTATTTTCTAATTATATTGTAAATCCTGAAAAAATATATAAATTAAGAGAAAAAGTAATTTTAGAAGAGAATTTACATATTGAAGATTCTATTTCAAATGATAGATTTAAAGAACTGTACAAAAAATATGCTGGAATTTTATCAGAAGAAATGTTTGCAGAAGAAATTTTAGATGTTAGTGCTGTTGGTGTGAAAAATATGAGAGTTTCAAATTCGAATTCTGTAATATTACAAAATATTGAAATACCAGATGAATATGTAGATGAACTAAAAACTAAAATAATAGAAGAAAATAGATTAGAACAAAATCAATTAATGAGTTATAACAAAATGAAAGAACTATATAAAAAATATGGTTATGTATTATCAGAAAAAATGTTTATAAATTTAATATTGGAAGTTCCAGTATTAAATTATAATAGCTTAAAAAATGGAGCAAATGAAAGAATAAGCATTTTAAGAAATCAAAAAACTACTGATTTTGAGGAAATTAGAAAAAGAGTAATTGAAGAAAATGATTTACATTATGATGATAAAATGGGATATGTACAATTTAAAGCATTACATCAAAAATATGCTCCAAATACAAGGGAATATGTATTTGCAGAAAAGGTTTTAGATATCAATCATAGTTCTTATAATAATATAAAATTTGACAAAATTAAAAACAACACACATATATTATTAAAAGAAAAATTGCCAAGTGATGAAGAAATTAAGCAAATAAAAATAAATATGCTTAAAGAAGAAAAATTACATATAAAGGATACTATATCTTATAAAGAATTTTATATACTACATAGAAAATATGGTGGAATTATACCAGATTATATGTTTGCTGAAAAAATGTTAGATTTAAGTAAACAAATTTTTAGTCAAATGAAAAATCATCATGAAAGAGAGTTTCAAATATTATTACAAACAAAAATGTCTAGAAAAGATGTTGAAAAATTAAAAGAAAAGATAATATTTGAAAATAATTTATATAAATCAAGAGAAATAACATTTGAGGAATTTAGAAAAATATATGAAGGGTACGATCATATATTAACAGATCTTTGTTTTTCTCAAGAAATATTAGAAGTAGATAAACAAAATTTAGAAAAATTAAAAAATGGAAAAAATAGAGTAGTTAGAGTTTGTACAAAAGATAAAGAGTGGATGAAAAGAAAAAATTTTACTGATAAAGAAGTAAGTGCATTAAAAGAATACTTAATTCAAGGATTATCAGAAGAAGAAATTGCAACAAGAATGGAAATGGGAATTAAAAAGTTGCAAACTAATATGAAAGCTTTATTTAAGTATGAAAGAATATCAGAAGAGGAAATTACTTTTGAAAGAGTTTCAAGATTATATTCACAAAATTTAACTGCTTTTAAAATTGCAAAACTAACAGGGATTCCAAAAGATAAAGTAAAAGAAATAGTAGAACAATTAAAACAAGAAGAAAAGAGAAAAAAGCAAGCTGAAAAAGAAGAGAAGAAAAAGCTAAAAAAATAATGAATGATTATATTTATAATTCCAAAAATATTGAAGTTGTAAAGTCATATATACAAGAATGTAAACAAGATTTTGAAGATGGAAACTTTAAGAAAGAAAATTTAGATCTTTTGGATGATTGTATAGTTTTTGTTCAAGGCGGAAAAGAAGAAATCGAATTATTTTCAAAAATTTCTATATCATTTGGAGAATATAAAAAAGCTTATAACTTTATATCTCATAATATTAATAATGAGGGAGTAACAAAAGAAGAAAAGATAAAATTAAGAGATTTGCAACAACATATAAAATATGCTATAAAAAAAGAGAATGCTTTAAATTTAATTATGCAAGGACAAAAAAATGTACAATATATAGTTTCTCATACTGGAGTTAGAGGAAGTGATGTTATTGCACTTAGAAAAAGCATAAAAAATGATAATAAATTATATACAGGAAATAATAATGTAGAAGAGGGAAGATAGAACAATTATGATGAAATTAGTTTTTATGCAAAAGGAAAATTCAGATAATAAGGTTATAGAATCTAAGCATTTAGGAAATGATACTATATTTAAAAAATACAGTGTTTTTGAAAATGATATAATTAGAATAAAACCAAATGAAATTGTTTTACTAATAAAAAAAGGAATGCTTTTAGACATAAAAGAAGATGTTGGTGAATACTATGTGAATGACCCAATTATTATTGATAAAGAATCTGCAGAAGAATTAAAAAATATAAAAATTAGAAAGTCAGAAGAAGAAAAGTTATGTGTATTATTCATAAATGTTGATGTTTTAAAAAATAATAAATATATATTTAATGATCCAATAAAATATGTAGATTGGAAAAATGGGGAAGCTTCAGAAATCTATATAAAACTAGAGGGATTATATGACTTTAAAATAGAAAATCCAAAAAAATTTATTAGTCAAGTAATTGGTCTTAGAAGTATTTATACAAAACAAGAATTAGTTGAAAGAATAAGAAAATATGTTTTAAATTCAATTGAAGAAGGAATAAATCAAATATCTAGAGAATATAAATTAGATGTAAACTATTTACCAGAAAACTCTAAAAAATTAGAAGTAAAATTAAAGCAAAATAAATATGATGAAAAACTTAGTGAGTATGGTGTTAAAATACCATATTTTG
>CAORJJ010000024.1 GCA_948517135.1 uncultured Clostridia bacterium
TATCGATAAACATATAATGGATTCAATTTATAAAAAGGTAAAAAATAATACAGCATCAGATTTTGAAAGAAATGCGCTTGCAAATTATTATAATGTTGTTCATTTAAAAGAAACAGAATATTTAGAATATAAATATAGAAAACAAAAATTTTTATTAGATTTAGACTATCAAAGTTTATCAGCTAATAATAAAGAAAAAATATTAAAAAAATATACACCAATTTATATAGAAAGAATTGATAATTTATATAAAGGAATTCTAAAAAATTATTCTGTAAAATTAGCTGATGGATTGAAAGCTACTAGAATAAATCAGTTAGAAATTTATAAAAATATTTTCTTAACATTAGAAGATTATATAAAAAATGTATTACCAATAAAAATTGAACTTGAAGGAAAAGAAAAATATTCAAAAATACTTGATGAATATGAAGAATATGAGAAGTTTATTGTTGGCAAATTAGATGAAAGAGACTTTTTAGAAAAAAATATGATTTTATTAGGTTTGAGTAGGGTATTATTTACACACTCACTTCCTTTAGTTGCAGCAGAACAATGCTATAATAAATTATTAAGAGATACAAGAAGTTTAATTATAAATACAAAAACAAAAGAAAAAAGAGAAGAAGTTTATAAAATGCTATTAAAACTTATTGAAGATTATAATGTTAAACTATTATCTACAAAAGTTTATTGGGATAAACCACAAGAAAGAGATGCATACAAGAAATTCTGGGATGCATATAGTAAAACAAATTCTCAAGAAGAAAAAGAAATACTATCTTTAAGAAGAGAATTGCATGATACTGCATATGAATATGAAAAATATATTGAAGTGAGACAATTCTATAAAGATAAATTATGCAGTCTAGGTGTAATGAAAAAAGTAAAGAATTCTAGAAAAACATTAAATGGACATTTTACAAAAATATAAAGAGGTAGGTATGAAAGCTGAAATAGAATATTTAGAATTAGATGAAAATATTGAATGGAACAATTTAATAAATAAAGTTTTAGAAAAATGTTTTGAAGTTGAAAAAATGGATGATTTTAAATTATACATTAGTGTTACTTTAACAAATCCAGAAAATATTAGAAAGCTAAATAAAGAGTATAGAGATATTGATAAAGAAACAGATGTGCTTTCATTTCCTATGTTTGAAAAAAAAGAGATACAAGCTCTTAAAAATTTACAATATGAAGAAGCACTTGGAGATATTGTAATTTCAATAGAGAGAGTAAAAGAGCAAGCAATAGAATATGGTCATAGTTTTGAAAGAGAGCTTAGTTATATGCTAGTACATGGCTTTTATCATTTAATGGGAGAAGATCATATAGAGGAATCTGATAAAATAAAGATGAGAGCCAAAGAAGAAAATGTATTAGAAATGCTTAATATTATAAGAGAAAGTTAAAAGTAATTATGGAAAATAATTGGAAGAATAAAAACTTTTTTATAGCATTGAAAAATGCCTTAAATGGAATAAAATATGTATTTGTTAATGAAAAAAATTTGAAAATACAATTACTAATAGGAATTATAGTTGTTTTATTTGGTTTACTATTAAAAATTAGTTTAATTGAATGGGGTATAGTTGTAACAATAATTTTTATGGTATTTTTTTCAGAAATAGTTAATACAGCAATAGAAAATGTTGTAGATATGATAACAATTGAATATAGTGAAAAAGCAAAAATTGCAAAAGATATTTCAGCTGGAGGAGTTACTTTAGTTGCAATTACATCAGTAATTATAGGATTAATAATTTTTTTACCCAAAATATTAAAAATCGTATTATAAAATAAATTAAAATAAGAGGTACACATATGAAAAGAGGAAAGAAAAGTAGTAAAAAGAAAACTAAAAGATCTGCTATTATAGTTGCTTTAATTATTGTTATAATTGCTCTTATAATATATGGATTGTCTACATCTAAGCCAAAGCATGTAGCTGTTCAAAATGAGCCAGATAAAACAAATTTTGAAAATGATACTGTATTTCAAGAAGAACCAAAACAAGAAGAAAAATCTGATATAAAAATATTTAATGGAACAGATAGACCAATTGCATTTATGATAGATAATAACAAAAATGCTCAACCTCAAGCGTCTATAAATTCTACATATATGGTTTATGAAATAATTGTTGAAGGTGGAGAAACAAGATTAATGGCATTATTTAAAGGAAAAGATGCAGATCAAGTTGGACCAATTAGAAGTTCAAGACATTATTTCTTAGATTATGCTATGGAAAATGATGCAATATATGCTCATTTAGGAATGAGTCCACAAGCAGCTGAAGCTATAAATCAATTTGGAATAAATAATATAAATGGACAAGCATATGATACTGGAAAAGCTAGAACAGATTCAGCTTTATATTGGAGAGCAACTCATAAAAAAGCACCACATAACGCTTATACAAATATAAAATCAATTTCTCAAATTGCCCAAAGTAAAGGATATAAAACTACATCTGATAAAAAAAGTGTTTTGAATTATGTTGCAGAAGAAGTAAATTTGGATGTTGCTAGTGCAGTTGTAGCAAATGAAGTAACAATACCATACACTTCAAGTCATAAGGTAAAATATGTGTATAATGAACAGACAAAAAGATATACAAGGTATTCAAAAGGCAAAAAAATGTCAGATGAAATGTCAAAAGATGATATAACAACCAAAAATATAATAGTTACTTTTGCAGAAAATTATACATTAAATGATGGAGAAGATAAAGGAAGACAAGATGTTGTAACAGTTGGTAATTTAGATGGATATTATATTACAAATGGAAAAGCAATAAAAATAAAATGTAAAAAGGAAAGCAGAGAAACTCAAACAAAATATGTAGATTTAGAAGGAAATGAAATTAATGTAAATGATGGAAATACATGGGTTAATGTATGTCCAACTGATAGTAATGTAGTTATAGAATAATAAAAATAGGAGGAAATTAGCAAGAGCTATAAAATAAAAATGGGAGAATTCAAATCAGGTTTTGTATCTTTAGTTGGTAGGACAAATGTAGGGAAATCAACACTATTAAATAGTTTAGCAAAAGAAAAAATTGCAATAACAGCAAATAAAGTTCAAACAACAAGAACTGCAATAAAAGCAATTTTAAATGATGAAAATTATCAAATAATAATTACAGATACACCAGGTATTCATAAGCCAAAAACTAAGTTGAGTAAAACAATGGTAGATACAGCATTTACAATGTTTTCAGAAGTTGATGTAATATTATTTTTAATAGAAGCAGATTCGACTGAAATTGGAAGAGGAGATAGAAGAATTCTTGACAAAATAATTGAAAGCAAAAAGCCTTGTATATTAGTAATTAATAAAATAGATTTAATAAAAAAAGACAAACTATTGAATTTAATAAATTTATATAGTAAGGAATATGATTTTAATTCTGTTATCCCAATATCAGCAACAAAAAAAGATGGTATAGATAATATTATTCATGAAATATTGAAGTTATTACCAGAAGGGCCAAAATATTATGCTGATGATGAATATACAGATCAAACAATGAGACAAATGACAGAAGAAGTAATAAGAGAAAAAGCATTAAAATTTTTAAATGATGAAGTACCACATGGAATTTATATTGAAGTAGATGAATTTAAAGACAGATTAACAACTAAAGGTGAGCAAATTTATGATATTAGTGCAACAATATATTGTTTAAGAGAATCTCATAAAGGAATTATAATTGGAAAAAATGGAAATCTTTTGAAGAAGATTGCTACATATGCAAGACAAGATTTAGAAAAACAATTTGATTCTAAAATAAATTTGAAAGTTTGGGTTAAAGTAAAAGAAGACTGGCAAGAAAAAGATAATATTGTTAGTAAATTTAAACTAAAGTAAATTATTATATGTGAGAGTAAATTTTAATTATATGCTTTATATTGTGAATAATATATTTTCTTTAAAAATATTCTACTAATAAAATATTTTGTTTACATTCGAACTTTCCATTTAGAAAATTATTATTCACAATATAGCAAGTATATAATAAAAGTTACTGCTAGCAGTAGGTAAAATTTTTTAATACACTTGCAAATAATACAATATAAAAATGAAAAAATATAAGCGTTTCGACTGTAATTTGAAGTAGAAATTCTTATTAAATTTTGTGGAAATAGTTCAAGCTTGTTCTTGAAAGGGTGCCACAAAATTTATTTAGAATTTCTATGATAATTACATAAGTAAGCTATATTTTTGAATTTTTGATATTTGTATTATTGTAAGTTGTCTTATTAAAAATATATTTTACTCACATAGGGAGCAATTTATTTTTAGAGAGGAGAAAGATTTTATGAATAAAAAATTAGCATGGGATACATTTAAACAAACTGGAAGTATAAACTCTTATCTAGAATTTAAAGAATTAAAAAATATAGAAAAAACAATGAAGGAAACATTTGATGAAACAGGTAAAGGTAAATGGAATAGTAATATCGGAAAATAACATGGGTGATTTTGATAAAATGCTTACACTTTTAACGCCTAATTTAGGAAAAATTTCATGTAGTGCAAAAGGTTCAAGAAGACCAAAAAGTCAATTATTAAGTGGTAGTCAGTATTTATGTTTTGGAGAATATATGTTGTTTAAAGGTTCTGAGAATTATACAATGAATTCATGTGAAACAATAGAATTATTTTATAATGTTAGAACAGATTTAGATAAATTAACTTATGCAACATATATTACTAAAATTGTATCAGATGTAACAACAGAAAATCAGAATTCATTTAATACATTAAAATTATTTTTAAACACATTATATATGATTTCAGAAACAGATAAAAATTTAGATTTTATAACATCTGTTTTTAAAATGCGAATTCTTAAAATATTAGGTTTTACTCCTAATATTAGAGAATGTGTTGGATGTAGAAGTAAAGAAAATTTAAAATTTTTTAGTATAAAAGATAATGGTTTTAAGTGCTCTAATTGTAGCAGACAGGATACAGGAAGTATAGAAATGAGCGAAGCTACTAAAAATGCAATAATATATATATTAAAAGCTGATTCAAAAAAGATTTTTTCTTTTGAACTTTCTGAAAATGCAAGAAAAGAATTAGAATTGATTTCAAATATTTTTTTGAATGAAAAGTTAGATAAAGAATATAAATTAGAGAAATTATTTTAGTTAAATATGGTTATAAAAAATTGCTTGCAAATTATATAATTTAACTATATAATAAACTTGCAAATATAAATAAAACAAAAGCTTCATTGTCATATAAACAAATATGAAGCAAGTAAAGGAGTGAGTATTATGAATATAACAATAACAGGAAAAGACCTAAAAGCAACAGATGCAATAAGAGAATATGCAGAAAAAAAATTAACAAGAATTGAGAAATATTTTGCAGATGAATCAATTGATGTTACAGTAACAATAAAAAAGGAAAATACTACATCTGAAATAGCAGAAATGTATGTTTCAGTAAAAGGTATGTCTTATAAAGCAGTTACAGAAGATAAAGATTTATATGCTTCAATAGATAAAGATATTGATATATTAGAAGGTCAAATAAGAAAAACAAAAGCAAAAAGAGAAAAAATGCAAAAAGAATCTTCAATTAAGCAAATGAATTTTGCAGGAGTTGAAGAAAACAAAGTTGAAGATGAAATTATAAAATCAATATCATATGATTTAAAACCAATTTCAGTTGAAGATGCAAAAATAAAATTAACAGAAAGAAAAGGTAATATTTTCTATACATTTGTTAATGTTGATACAGGAAAAGTTAATGTTATCTTCAAATTAAAAGATTCAAATAATTATGGTTTAGTAGAACCAGAAGCTTAAAATTAAAAGCTCTATCAGATGATAGAGCTTTTTTTATGTAAAAAAATAAGGGGCAAGTATTTCTTGCCCCTCACTTTTATCAAATTTTACTTATTTGTTAGCCATTTGATTTTCAGCTTGTTCGATTAATTTTCTTACCATGTTACCACCAATTTTACCAGCATCTCTTGCAGATATATTTCCGTTATAACCGTTTTTTAAGTTAACACCAACTTCTGATGCTACTTCGTATTTGAATCTTTCTAATGAATCCATAGCTTCTGGAACTACGTTTTTATTACTTCTTGCCATTTTATTTCACCTCCAAATTAAATTGTTATTACCACTTTACATTATTTGTAAGTTGTACATAACACTATTGTTTTCTTTAGAAAAGACATTAATTATCAAATAGCTAATCACTCAATTATTATTAAATAACTGAATGATTAAATATTTAAAAAATAATTTAATGCATTTTCAATATATATAATGCGTATTTTTATAAAAAATAAACAAGTAATTTTTGGAAAAAATTTATTGTCAAAAAAAAGTTTAATGATATAATATGAACGTATTAATAATAAGGAAAGAGTGTTGAAAATGTACAAGCTAGTGGCAATTGATTTAGATGGAACTTTATTAAATTCATATGGAGAAGTATCAGAAGCAACTAAAAATGCTTTGCAAAAAGCCAAAAATCAAGGAGTAGAAATTGTACTTGCTTCAGGAAGACCAATTAGTTCAACAGAAAGTTTAGCAATAGAACTTGGAGTAGATAATTATTTGATTTCTGGAAATGGTTCAGCTGTTTTTGATATAAAAAATCAAAAAGTTATATATGATAGGTTTTTAAACAAAGAACAAGTATTAAAAATTGCTAAATTATGTGAAAAAAATAGTTTTTTCTACAATGTTTATACAGAAGATGAAGTTATTGCTAGTTCTTTAAATTATAATGTGCTTTTTTACTATAAAGAAAACTTGAAAAAAATAGAAGAAAAGAGAACACATATAAATGTCGTTCAAAACATAGAAAAATATATAGAAGAATCAGGAAAAGAAAAATTTTTAAAAATAACAGTTTGTGATGAATCACAATTTATTTTTAATAGTATTATGAAAAGATTAAAAATGATAGAAGATATAGATGTTTTAGAAACTGCATATATGTCTAAAAAAAAGATAAAATCTGGAACAGAAGATGTTGATATTCAATATTTTTATACAGAAGTAACAAATAAAAATGTAAATAAATGGTCTGCAATAGAATTTCTTTTAGAAAAGCTGAATATAAATAAAGAAGAAGTTCTTACAATTGGAGATAATATGAATGATATTGAAATGATACAAAATGCAGGATTAGGAATTGTAATGGGAAATAGTAATCCGAAAATGAAAGAGATTGCAAAAGAGATTGTGTCAGATAATAATTCAGAAGGAGTACTGGAAGCATTTAACAAATTCATTTTAAGATAATTTTACAAAAATATTACATCACAGATAAGTTTATATTACAATGCCATAAGTTGTTGATTTACAGTACTTTTTGATATAAAATAAAGAAAATGGTATTTTTGAATAGTATCACACAAAATATTTTTTATGTTATAGAGGAGGAACTCAAAATGGCAATGAATCCAATGCAAAGAAGAGCGAGAACATCTTTTATTATGGGATTTCTTGTAGCATTAATTATAGGAGCTTTAGTAGTTGTTGCATTACTAATTAGAATTAAAGGAATAAATGAAGCAAAGGAAGCTTTAGAAGCATTACAAAAACAAGTATATGTTGCAACAGCAGATATTGAATCTGGTGCAGAAGTTAGCTTAGAAGATTTTTCAATGGGAACAGTTCAAACTAAGATGGATGCAAGTTTAATGATTTCAGCAGATGATTTTGAATTTACAAATGAAGATGGTGAAATAGATCCAAAATATGATGAGGATGGTAATCAACTTGCAAAAACAATGATTATGAAAATAGATGTTCCAGCAGGAACAATAATAACAAAAGATATGCTTGAAGAAGTAGATGATCAATTACAAGATTCTCAAAGAATACAAGAATTTAACATGATTAATTTACCTTCTCAATTAAAAAATGGACAATATGTAGATGTAAGAATGTCTTTTCCTAATGGTCAAGACTTTGTCGTATTATCAAAGAAAAAAGTTTTAGGAACAAATGCTACATCAATATGGCTTAAATTAAATGAATTAGAAATAAGCTTAATGAATAATGCAATTGTTGAATCTTATACAGGAACTGGTATAAAATTATATGCACTTCCTTATATAGAAGCTGGAAGACAAAAAGAAGCAATACCTACATATGTTGTAAGTACAGATGTAATGAATTTAATGGGAAATAACCCTAATATTCTTGAAGAAGCACAAGCATATTATGCTAATTCAATTTCAGGAACTATTGGATATAGAGCTAGTACAATTGAACCGATGTTAGATCCAACAAGAGAACAAAGAAATGAATTAGTAAGTGCAGGAAATGCAAATGAACAACAAACAGTAAGAGCTTTAAGACAAACATTTGTAGATAGTCTTGAAGGAACAGAAGATGTAGGGTATGGTGAACAATAATAAAACTACGTTTGGAGGATATTATGGAAAAAGTTGCTTTTATTGGAAGCTACGATAAAGCTGATATGTTAATATGTATTGCTAAAGTATTAACTTTAATGAAGAAAAAAGTTATAGTAATAGATACAACAGCTTTATCAAAAACTAGATATATCGTTCCAACAATGCAATCAACCAAACAATATATAACAACTTTTGAAAATGTAGATGTAGCAATAGGCTTTGAAAGTATTGATCAAATTAAAGCCTATAGCTCACTTTCTAAAGCAGATACATTAGATTATGATTATGCTTTAATAGATATAGATTCATATAGATCATATTACTATTTTGGCATAAAACCTGAAACTCAAAAATTCTTTGTAACATCATTCGATTTATACAATTTAAGACGTGGTTTGCAAGTTTTTAGAAAATTAACAGAACCAATTGGGATTAAAAGAGTTTTATTTACAAAAGAAATGGATCCAAAAGAAGAACAATATCTATCATTTCTTTCAAAAAAACTACCTATAAAATGGGATCCAGATATTGTTTATTTTCCTTTTGATACAAGTGATTTGAATGCAATTTATTCAAATCAAAGATCTGGAAGAATACAATTAAAAGGATTAAGTAATGCATATGTTGATGGGATTGAATATTTAGTTGAAGTAATTTCTGGCGCAAGCCAAGGAGAAGTTAGAAAAGCTGTAAAAAGATTATAAAAACTGGAGGAAACAATGGCTATTATTAGTTTTTGGAGTGCAAGTGAAAAGGAAACAGGGCAAACATTAGCAGCAACAGCATTTGCCACATATTTAGGAATTAAACATAATTATAAGATTTTACTTGTTGATGCTACTTTTCATGATGATGTTATGGAAAGATGCTTTTGGAAAATTGCAACTCAAACTGCTGTAAATAAATTAAATAGAGGTAAAATGGATATTTCATCAGGTGCTGAAGGATTAGTTAGTGCTGTTGCTAGTAATAAAATAACTCCAGAGATAATAACTAATTTCACAAGAGTTGTTTTAAAAAATAGACTAGATGTACTATGTGGATTAAAAACAGAAATTAGAGATAATTTTACTAAATCTCTTATGTTATATAAAGATTTAGTTACAATAGCTGATAAATATTATGATATGGTTCTAGTAGATTTAGAAAAAACTTTGAAAGCTGATACTACTAGAGCATTACTTGAAACATCACATTTGATAGTTACAGATTTTACACAAAACTATAAACAATTTGAAGAATATTTTGGTGCTATATCTGCTAATAAAAATATATTTAAAAAGGATATAGTAATACCACTATTAACAAATGCAGATGAATGTTCAAAATATAATGTAAAAAATGTTTCAAGAGTTTTAAAAGAAAAATCTTTAAATACTGTCTTGTATAATCCAGTTTTTAAAGATGCAGCTTCAGAAGCAGGAGTAGCAAATTTCTTTTTAAGATATGGGTTATCAACAACAGGAAATGATAAAAATGCTGATTTTATTAAAGCATTAGATGAACTTGATAAAACAATAGAATATAGATTAGAAGAACTAAAATATAAGGTTTAAAATTTAAAAGGGAGGAGAAGCCTTCAAATGAATATAAAAAACATAGCTTTAATTTTCGTAGTACTTGTAGCAGCAGTTTATGCAATTGTACATATAATCAAGAAAAATAATAGCACAATTGAAGAAAATGCTGAAGTTGACGATAAAACATTTACAATGGATAAAATGGTTAAATTTATTAAGCAAAGACTTGATGAAATAACTAAAGTAAATTTATATGATATTGGATTATCAGAAGAAGAATTAAAAAGAAGAAAAGCTAAAAAGTATGAATTGAAAAAAGCTTTAAAAGGTTGTACATATGGAGATGTTAATGATAAAAAATATGTTAAAGAATTAATATATGATTTATTATCAAAAGAGTATGGTGTAGATGAAACAAATATATCAAAAGCAATTCCTTTTGATACACCATCATTATTAACAGCTCAAGATAAATTTGATATTATAATTCATGAATATAAAAAAGAATTTTCTTATGAGGCCTTAAATGAAATTATTAAAAAATATGACCTAGATAGAGAAAAGTTCATTGATGGCGAATCAAAACCTTGTTATGTTATAACAAAAGAAGAGATTGATGAAATATATGAACAAGAAGCATTTCAATTAGATTTCCCAGATAAATTAGAAGTACTTGTTCAAAGAATTTATCAAAAATATAAAGGATATAGTACAATTGATGAAATAAGAGATATGAATATCGATGGTGTATCTGGAGGTACATCAGGACTTCCAGAGTCATTTTTAAGTCAAGTTGCTCAAACAGATGGAGATTACTTAAAACAAGCTATGGAATCAAAAATTCCAAGAGCATGTGATGCTATATGGATATTTTTCCATGGTAAATCAATAAGACTTGCATTTTTATCATTTGGTACAGAAGCAGAATTAAAGAGAGTATGTCAAAATATATATAAATATAATAACCCTGGTCAGTTATCTGATACTAATGGTTATAAAATTAATGAAATGAAGGATGGTTCTCGTGTCGTTGTTGTTAGACCATCAATGTGCGAAACGTGGGCATTCTTCGTAAGAAAGTTCGACGTTCAAAAAGCTACTCTAGAACAAATAGTTAAATTTCCTGGTAAGGAAGATACTATCGATTTATTAAAATATATGGTTAAAGGTGCAAGAATTATAGCACTAACAGGAGAGCAAGGTTGCCGGAAAAACAACAATGCTTATGGCTATGATTGAAAATATATATGAAACAATGAACCTTCGTATCACAGAAACTGCATTCGAGCTTCATTTAAGAAAAATTTATCCAACAAGAAATATCGTATCAATGCGTGAAACTGAAACAATTTCTGGACAAGATTGTTTGGATGTTCAGAAAAAGACTGACGGTTCTGTTAATATAATCCGGAGAGGTTGCAACAGACCCCGTAGCATCTTGGATGATTCAATCTGCACAGGTTGCTTCTAAGTTTACATTATTTACACACCATGCTAAAACATTTCCAAACTTAGTTACAGCTCTTCGTAACTCAATGTTAAGAGCTGGAGTTTTCAAAGATGAAAAAACAGCAGAAGAACAAGTTGTTCAAGTTTTGAACTTTGATATACACTTAATAAAAGATTTTAGAGGAAGACGTTACATAGAAAGAATTACAGAATGTATACCAGTTGAAGAAAAAAACGAATATACATTTGACCATAGAAAAGAAAAAACATTAGAAGGAAAATTTGATAAATTTTTTGATAATGCTACAATATTCTTTACAAAAGAAACAAACAGAGAATTATATAAACATCG
Source organism: uncultured Clostridia bacterium (assembly GCA_948517135.1). GTDB lineage: Bacteria > Bacillota > Clostridia > TANB77 > CAG-508 > Scatovivens. The sequence continues at coordinate 11,738 of CAORJJ010000024.1, forward strand.
TAATATACTAGAATTTGTTGATGATTCATATGTTCTTACAAATCCTATCTCACCTGAAAATATAAAAGGTATGAGAGAAAACATGAATGATAGAGATATGATTGAATTTGATAAATTCTTAGAAAGAGTTTGGGGAATTAGACCACCTAAAATAGTACATTATGATGAAAATGGAAATGAAATAAAAGAAACTGAAAATGTACCAGTTGCAGAGCAAGTACAAGCCTCAAGTGAATCTGCTAGAAAAGTTTCTACAAGTGTTCAAACACCTAGAAGACCTGCTCAAACTGGACAAACACAAAGAAGAACAAATCCTTCACAAGGAAATGTGAGAAGAACTCCAAGAAATGGAGCAAAATCTGAGTAATTTTTATTCTAGCAAGAAAGGTGGGAAAAATAGATGACTCCAGAGATGATGAAGTACTTTATAATGGGAGTATTTGGATTATTTGCAATAGTTGCAATAATTTATTATATTCTTATGAAAAAAATGCAAAATAAAACAACTAAATATGTTGCATCACTTGTTCAAGGTACTAAAAAATCTTCTTTTAGTATGGAAATTTTTTATCAAAAATTCTATATTAATTGTGCGAAAATCCCTTTTTTAAGAAGATATACATTAAAATTAAGAAGAAGACTTGAAATTATAAATCTTGAAGATGAATATCTTACTAGAAAACAAGTTGCTCAAATTATGTTAAAGGCAATACTTATAGTTATTCCTTTAACAGTTATTGTAATAATGGCAACTAAATCAAACTTTTTAATAATGAGTTCACTATTATTATTTGAAATATTTTTTATAGAATCTATTATAGAAGGTATGGTAGATAGTGTTGATAATAAGTTATTAAAAGAACAATTAGATTATTTTGCTGAAGTAAGACATGCTTACCATGAATATAACATGGTTGAAGAAGCTATATATGAAGTTTCTCAAGATGATGAAAAAGAAGTGTCTAGACAATCAGAAAAGATTTATGAAATATTAATTTCAGATGATCCAGAAACAGAACTTGAAAAATATTATGATATTGCTCCAAATAGTTACTTAAAAGAATTTGCTGGAATATCATATTTAACTAGAGAATTTGGTGATAGAAAAGATAAAGATGGTGCATCACTTTATTTAAAAAACTTAAATAATATTACACAAGAGATGCAACTTGAAATTTTAAAAAGAGATAAACTAGATTATGTATTCCAAAGTTTATCTATGATTGCAGCACTACCAATATTATTTATTGATGCTGTAAAAGGATGGTGCATTAGCCAATTCTCATTTACAAGACAATTTTATAATGGATCACTTGGATTTTTTTGTCAAATTGGAATTGTTATAGCAACTTTTGTTTGTTATGTACTTGTTAGAAAATTAAAAGATAATGGTAGTGTAAACACTACAAAAAATATGGAAAATCCATGGCAAAAGAAATTATATGATAAAAAACTTATAAAGAAATTTGTTGATTTATTTATACCCAAAAAAGGTACAAAAGATTATAATAAAACTATAAAATTATTAAAAGATTCTGCATCAAAATTAAAAATAGAATGGTTATATATAAATCGTTTAACAGCAGCTGCATGTTGCTTTGCGGGTGCAATTATAATATTGTTTGCAGCTCATAAAACAGCTATAAATTATCAATTTACAGAACCAACTGCTGATTATAACTTAATGGGGTCAATGACAGAAAGTCAAGAACGTAAAGCAATGCAAGTTACTGAAATGGATAATGTATTTTTGGAAAAATATCAATATGATTATGATGTTACATATGAAATTTTAGCAGAAGAAATCGCAGAATCTGATGAATATGGAAATGGTCAAAATTCAGAAGATCAATTAAAATTTATTACAGATAGAGTATGGGAAAAACTTCAAATTGTACAATCAGAATATGTAAAATGGTTTGAAGTTCTTATTTCATTAGGTATAATGGTTATTGGATATCAATCTCCAATTTGGCTTTTAATTTTCCAAAAAATTATGAGACAAATGGATATGGAAAATGAAGTAATGCAGTTCCAAACAATTATTCTAATGCTTATGAAAATTGAAAGAGTTAATGTTGAAATGATTTTGGAATGGCTTGAAAGGTATGCAAATATTTTTAAAGAACCAATTTCTAAGTGTGTAAATAACTATGAAGCAGGTGCTTGGGAAGCTCTTGAAGAATTAAAAAATGAAATTTCATTCCAACAATTAATAAGAATTGTTGAAAGTCTTCAGGCAGCTGTTGAACAAATTCCAATTAGAGAAGCATTTGATGAATTAGATTCTGAAAGAGCATATCATCAAGAAAAAAGAAAAGAATCAAATGAAAGAACAATTTCGAGAAAATCTATGATAGGAAAAGTTTTTGGGTTTGGACCAATGGTTGTTCTATTTGTTGTATATTTAATTATTCCACTTTGTGTAATAGGTATGACAAGTATGACAACATCATTTGATCAAATGCAAACAATGATATAGGAGAAAGAAATTATGGAAGCTAACATTGCAAAATTAGTACATATAGTTGGTGGAATTTTAATTGGTGTTGTTTTACTTTCACTAATTTCATATTTCTTTTCTTCAATTGGGCTTTTGCCTTCACAAGAAGATGAAACTGAATCTAGAGAGCAACTTGCAAAATTTAATTTAGAATATGAAATATATGATAAAAAAGGAATGTATGGTGTTGATGTTATTTCTTGTTTAAATAAAGCACAAAGTAATAATGAAAAATATGCAGAAGGTGGAGGGTTTTTAACAGGAAATGAATATGGAAAAGATTTTTATGTAGATGTATATGTAAGATTAACAAAAAAGGAATATCTAGAAGAATCTGTTGAAGTCTATTATATTGATAAAGGAGTGCAAAGACAGTTATTTTCTCATGTAGATAAAAATAGTACATCTATAATAAAACCTGAAGTTCCATTATCAATTGATGGAATAAATTTAACAATGAAAAGTGTTGGTTTTTTTAAAAATAATGATTCATTAGAAAATGCCTATACAACTTTTAGTGGCGAAACAGAAATTCAATTAGATAAAATTACAGATGTTAAAATTGAAAAACCAATAGGTGATATAAAATCTCCTATAATAAAGAATAAAGGACAATATTCTCATCTTGATTTTAATGGAACAGAAATTAATGGGTATTATACTTTAAGGGATAAAGAAGAAAAACATGATAAAAATCTAGAAAGTTTAATTATGTTATCAAATAAATCTGATATTGGAAATTTAACAAGAGTTGTTACTAATACTACTGGAAAGAATTTAGATGTATGGAGTAGAATGGTTTGGAAAACAGCTTTATATGATTTAAAATCTAGACAGTTTAAATGTGATTTTATAACTTATAATGATAAAACAGGAAGAGTAAGTGAAATAGGATTTTCAGAAATATAAAATATTGGGAGTAATATATGGATAATGCATCAAAAGCTTTAATTATGGCTGCATCAATACTACTTGGAGTAATGCTTTTCTCTGTATTTGTATATGTTTTTAGAGCAGGTGCAAGTTTAGATGAAACTTATGATGCAGCACAAAATGTAAGACAATTAAATTTATTTAATTCGTATTTTGAAGTATATGATAAAGATGATAATACAATATTGGATATGATTACTGTTGCTAATAGAGCATATAGTGTTAATAAAGATGCTAATTATGATGAGACAATGGCAATTAAGATAGTTATTGAAATAGGTGATAAATTTTATGTTATTCCTAATATAGAGCCACCTAAATTTAAGGAGGAAGAAAGGAATTTTGGAAGAAATAAAATTTTTAACGGAACAGCAGATGGAAATATTGATGGAGAATCTTTTTCAATATATGATTTAGTTGAAAAGTCTTTAGAAGATTTAGGAGTGGATAAAATATCAAATGCAGGCTATTATAATAAATTAGATAAATTATCTACTAGTTTATTAGGAAAAACTTATTATAAAGATGCAAAAGGAAATGATGCTATAAGGAATAATACAACAGTATATAAATATATATTTGAACGTAGTGATATAAATTATAAAGAGTCAACAGGTAGAATTGACTATATGAAGTTTAAAGCAGTAGGAAATACTAAAAATTGGGAATTAAATGTTAAATAATGTATTAGTTGTCTAAAATTTAAAAATATGATATAATAAAAGTGTAGGATATTTATGAAAAAGAGCTTTGTTATTTTAATTATAATATTAGTTGTTGCACGGTATAATTGCTGGAATGCAATATAAAAATCTGCAAAAACAAAAACTTGAAATTACTAAATTTAATTTGAATTATGAAGAATATAATAAAGATAATTTGAATGGACTAGATATTACAAGTTTAATAAATCGAGCAACAAGTCATAATGAAAAAAATTTTGTTGAAAAAGATGAAAATGGACTATATAATTTAGATAATGAAGATTGTATAGAAATATATGTTAAAATGATTATAAATAATACTACATATAGAATGGAAAGAATTAATAATTTAGGAATTAATTCTTTTACAGAATACTTCGGAGAAGTTAGCTTTAAATGTATAGATGTTAAATATCATAAAAATGGTAAAATTTCATCAATGACTTTTGAAGCAAAAGAATACTAAAGTTTTTAATGTTACTATTAGAAAAAACTGATAGTTATTAAAATAAAATACAAATTAAGCAAAAATAAGGAGGAAAAGTTATGGAGAATGCTTCTAAAGCACTTATCATAGCAGGTGCTATTTTATTATCAATACTAATTATAGCAATTGGTATGTATGTTTATTCTAGTGCACAAAGCACAATTAATAGTTCATTAACACAAATGTCAAGTTCAGAAAAAGGAGCTTTTAATAGTACATTTACAGGATATCAAGGAAATCAAACAGGTTCACAAGTAAAAGCTTTAATTGGAGATTTATTAACAAATGCTTCTACATATGCTGAAGAACAAGCTAAAATTGTTAATTTTGATGTAATAGATTGGGTTAGCTCTAAAAATCAAAAGCCAGCATCAGCTAAACAGCCAGAAAAAGAAAATGATACACAAGCATATTGTGATAGTTTAAATGCTATAAGAAATGGTATAGAAAATAAGCATACATATTTTGTAGAAGTTAATACTGGTACAGCAGGTGTTGTTGATCAGATAAATGTATATTATGATAAAGATAAAGCTCCAGCAGGTGGAGAATCTACAACCTAATAAAATACAAATTTAATTTTAAAGTGGTATGTTTATTATATAAATATACATACCACTTTTATGTAATATATTATAAAGAAAGGAATAAGGTATGGACGAAAACGCATCTCAAGCTTTAATGATTGCTTTTGGATTATTTGTATTTGTTATTGCAATGTCTTTTACAATGTATATGTTTTCAAAGCTTTCATCAACTTCAGAAATCTTAATATATGCCTCAGATAAAACCAATTACTATGATAATGTTGAAGTAGTTGGAAAAGAAGGTATTGAAAGATATGTAAATTCCGAAACTGTTATTCCAACTTTATATAGATATTATAAAGAACATTTTTGTGTTAAAATTTATGATGCTACAGGTGATGAAAAAATTGGATTAGGTTCTTCAGAAGATAATCCAGTTCTTGTTCAAATACTTGATGTTAATTTAGAAGGAAGAGTTGAAAATGCAGCAAGGGATAGTAAAATAAAAATAGGAGAACAGCCAACAGATTTAAAAAACTTCGATGCTTATTCTTTAAAAACTATTTATGATAATAAAGACTCAAGTAATATGAATTCACAAAGAACATTGTTATATATGTTTGGAGCACCATGGATAGGTAGCACAGATGATATGAAACTTAGAGTAGACTTTTTTATAAATGGAGATGCGGGGTATATAAATAATAGATTAGTAGACTATACAAAGCATCCATTTCATAAAATGTTAAATGCAACTAAAGAAAATTCAGCATATCAATTTAAAGAAAATTTTATTAGTTATTCATATACAGGAGAAACAATGACAACAGATGATGAAGACGTTTTGGTTACAGGTACAATACCAAAAGATAAAATTGTAGTAACTTATACATTAGTTAAAGTTGATGATGAGATGAAAGAACAAATCGATAAAATTAGAAAATAATAGTAACAGAATAAAAAAGTGTTAGTTAAAATTAAAGGAGGATATTATGAGTGATACATTAGTTACAGTTATTGCAATACTACTTGCAGCAATTATGATGTTTGTTTTCCCGTTATTATCAGTTTCAGAAAGAAGTGATGATATATCACAATTATCAGTTCAAACAGCTACTGCTGAATTTGTAGATAATTCTAGATCCATAGGAAAAATAACAATGGATAATTATTCTAAATTAGTTGATACAATTTATGCTACTGGAAATTCTTATGATATTGAAATGGAAGTTAAAATTTTAGATGAAAATATTGGTAAGAAATCTGCATGGACACAAGGAACTGTAATTGGAGAAAATGTATATTATTCAGTATATACATCACAAATTGTAGAAGTTTTAAATGAGTCTGGAATATATAATATGAAAGAAGGAGATATATTCTCTTGCAGTATAAAAAATACAAATAAAACATTATCTCAAACAATAAGAGGAATATTTTATTCAATATCTAGTGGAGATACATATTCTATTGCAGCTCAACATTCTGGTGTTTGTACTGCAAATGGTTCAAAATAATATAAAGGATGATGTAGATGAAATTACAAGGAATGAGTATAATATTTGCACTAGTATGTTTACCTATAATTTTAGTTATAGCGTATTATATTAGCTTGCAAATTGATACAATAACTTTACAAAATATGTATGATTCTAAATTATTAGATGCTACATATGATGCAATGTCTGCTTTTGAATTAAACACTGCAAATGAAGATTTGTCCAGTGTTTCAGATTCATTGCGTACAATTATAGAAGCATCTAATAATATTTTTATGAACACATTAGCAACAAATTTAGGAATGTCTAATGCAAGTAAATCATATTTGGAACCCAATATACCATCAATTTTGTATACATTATATGATGGTTATTATATTTATGCACCAACTTATGCACCAACAGTAATTACAGATTCTAAAGGGAATGCTGTATCTGTTGGTGATTTAGGCGTTGAAAAAGGAACAGATGGAAATTATAATTTTTATGATCCAACAACAAATGAAGAATATCAAGGTTGGGTAGATAAAGTTTCTAAAAATGAAGCTGTGCCTTCTGATAAAGCTAAAAAGGAAGATTTTGATAAAAAGTATACCAAAACAGTTGATGATACTCATAATAATGTTGATTATGGTCAATTATTGTATAAAACTCCAAATACTAAAACAACAACAGAAAATGGTATGACTAAATATTCTAATTGTACAACTTCAACAAATCCTGCATCATCTATAAATCCAAAGCCAACAGATGCAAAATATAGAACTCAAAATGTTTTAAAATCATATATTCCATATTCTGCAAGATATATTCAGTCAGGATTGAAAGATAGCACTGGTTTGCAATTTGATGCAGATATTAATGTAATATATACATTAGATAATTATATTACAATAGATGGAACATTTACATATGAAGGTAATAAAAAAATTTATTATACAAAATCTGGATATTTAATTCCTTTTACTTCAAATGGAGTTTGTGTAAGGATATTTTTAGATGAAGAAACAAATAATGGAGATGAAAAAAAAGCATTAAATTATAATCAAAATGAGATTCAACAATTTATAGAGTCAGGAAGATCTGTGAGAGTAGAGGTTTTAAAAGACTTAGAAAAACCTGATGATTGGGAAACTATAATAGAAATAAATAATACTAATAATAATAAAGTGATAATAGATCCTACAAATCAAAATAGAGATTCAGCAAATTCTAAATTAGTTAGATATGAAAATATGCAATTTGCTTTAGAAGAATTTAATAAAAAATTAAATAGTAACTTATTTGAAGGTGCTAATGAAGATGAAACTAATAGAAATATTATTGATGGGTATAATTTAATTGCTAGTACATTTTCTGGTGAAGGAATTGATTTTTCATTAGGAGAAAATGAAACTTTGCAAAGTAAAATTGCTGAAAATTTAGATATTATTAGAAATAATATAAATAATCTAAAATATAATATGCAATTAAATTCAGCAGCAGTTTATTATGCTAAAGCTGCAATTTTTTCAAATTGGGTTAAAGATAATTTAAGTGATTTAAAAATAAATAGTATACAAGATATATCAGGAGTAGGATATTCAACATATACAGAAACTATGTCTGGGAGTGAAGAATATAGTTATTTGAATATGTGGAAAGATGAAAGTGGAGTTTTTGATTTTTCAGAAGGGGATAATATATATGGAACAACAGAAATAAAAAAGGACTCTTCATTTTATAATCATAAGCTAAAGGTAATAAGAGCATCTATTCAATACAATTTGAATCAAGCGATGTCTGCATATAATAGACATATTTATTATGTAGATGAGGCAGAAAATTATAAATTTGATAAAAATACTGATTATGCAATGCCAATAATGAGTGAAACTGAATGGGATCAGATATTAAATAATATTTCAATTGTTACATTTATGCAAGGTTTAAATTGTAAGTTAAAAACATATAATAATTATGCTGTTGTGTCAAGTACAAATAATGAAATAATGACAACTGTTGATAATATATATTATGCGAAAAAAGAAGAATTTAATAATGAAACTTCAGAATATCATGCATTTAATTGTTCAAAAATAAAAGATTATGAAAGTGATAATCAATATATTTCATTTACTTCAAAAGAAGTAAAATATGACAAATTGTCAACAACTTCAGCTGTTTTACCATATAAATATGATCATAAAAATTTAGCATGTTATGATTGTATAAATGATTGTAATTATAGGGGATTAGACATTTTTCAATATTGGGAAAATCCTGATGCCAAGCCACCTGAAGTAAAAAAACCTAGAAGTGATTTTGATAAATATCATAATTTAAGAAAAGCTTTTTATATAGGTGTTGCAAAAGAAAGAAATGACATTTATAAAATGAATGCTGTAAAAAATTCAGAAGGTTATGAAATTATATACATAAATGAAACTGTAATACCATCAACTCAAACCTCTATTTTAGATATAAAAAAAATAAAAGAAATTGAAGTGGTTTTAGGAGCTGTAAATACTAAATTTGAAAATGAAAATGTTTTAACTTTCTCAATAGAATATCCAGCTAATAGTCCAATAGGTGGTACTCTTTATAATACAATGTATTCAGTGCCAACAAGAACACTAAATAATTATACATGGAAAATAAAGGTGGATCCAAATACAGCACAAAGTGGGAAATTCAATATAAGTAATTTATATTTTAGACTTCAAAATGCAGACACATCTTCTTTTTATGAAAACAATTTAGATGCAACTTCACTTAAATTAAAAAATTCAATAAAAGAAATAAGAATAATTTATAAATAACAAAAAAGATTTCTTATTAAAATTATTAAACTTAATAAAAATAAAATAAATGGTTATTATAATTTTATGAAAAAGATTAAGATTATAATAACCATTATTTTTTTATTTATTATATATATGTATACAATAAATATTACTCTAATTCCTAAGAATTTAATATTAGGCAGTGGACAAAACTATTATCCTAAATTACTTCCAGGAATACATGCTTCTGAGACTCAAGAGACTTCTAATGGAAACTATAATACAAGTAAAATAGAATATAAATTATTAGGAGTTAATCTATTAAGAAATACCAGTATAACAAGAATTGAAGATATAGAAGTTGTGCCAATTGGAAAAATTATAGGATTGAAATTATATACTGATGGTGTATTAATTGTTGGGAAATCAGAAATAGAAGATTCTAATAATAATATGACAAAACCTTATGAAAAAAGTAATATTATGGAAGGAGATACAATAGTAAGTATTAATGAGGAAAGAGTAGAAAGTATTGATACACTCAAGAAAATAGTTAATAATTCGAAAGGAAAAGATTTAAGAATAACATTATTAAGAAATGGAACAACATTTACATCAAATATAAAACCTATTCAGTCTAAAAATAAAGATTACAAATTAGGTTTATGGGTAAAAGATGCAGCAACTGGAGTTGGAACAATGACATTTTATGAGCCCAATAGCCAAAGTTTTGCAGTTTTAGGACATGGTATAACAGATTCTGATACAGATTCTTTAATACAGATTGATTATGGTGAATTGGTTACTTCAAGAGTAATTTCTATTCAAAAAGGAAAAACAGAGAGTCCTGGCGAAATAAGAGGAACAATTTTAAATCAACAAAAAATAGGTACAGTATCTAAAAATACACAGTTTGGCTTATATGGTAATTTAGAAAATTTAACAAGTTTAAATATAGATCTATCTAATAAGATGAAAGTTGCTTCTAGAGATGAAATAGAAGTAGGAAAAGCAAAAATATTATGTAGTATAGATAGTAGTAATAAAGCAGAAGAATATGACATAGAAATTGAGAAATTATATACAGACAATAATTATAATAATAAAAGTATGTTAATACGAATTACAGATGAAGAATTAATTCAAAAGACTGGTGGAATAATAAGAGGTTTATCAGGAGCTCCTATAATACAAAATGGAAAATTTGTAGGTGCAATTACGAATGTTTTAGTTTCAAATCCAGAAGTTGGATATGGTATTTTTGCAGATTTGATGATAAAAGAAATTGGAATCTAAAAAACTCTCCAAATATTTGGAGAGTTTTTTATAATACTTATTTTAAAATCATTGGTCCAATTTGGGTAACAGTTCCAGCGCCTAAAGTAATTATAATATCATTATCTTTTACATTATTTTTGATATAAGATACAACTTCATCAAAATTAGGCATATAAATTACTTTTTTCCCTTTTGAATTAATTTTTTCTGCTAAATTTTTTGAAGAGATATCAAAAGTATTTGTTTCACGAGCTGCATATATGTCTAAAAGAATAATGTTATCAAAATCAAGAAGAGAATCTGCAAAATCATCTAAATGATTTTTTGTTCTTGAATATGTGTGAGGTTGGAAAATAACCCAAGACTCATTATATTTTTTATTTTTTATTGCATTTGATGTTGCTTTTATTTCTGTTGGGTGATGTGCATAATCATCAAATATAGAAATTTTATTATTTAATTTTCCTTTAAATTCTAATCTACGTTCAGCTCCTGTAAATTTTTTTAAAGAATTTTGCATAATTTCTTTTGAAATATTGTAATAATCACAAGTTGAAATACAAGCAAGTGCATTTAAAATATTGTGACGTCCAGCGACAGAAAGTGAAAATGTAGCATAAAATTCATTATTTTTGTATACGTCAAATTTTGCAAAACCATTTTCATCAAATTCAATATTTTTTGCTAAGAAATTACACTTATCATTTTCAATTCCATATGAAATGAATTTTGATTTTACAATATCTTTCATTGCAAAACAATTTTTATCATCACCATTTACTATAACTAAACCTTCTGGTTCAACAATTTGTGCAAAATCATTAAAGGCTTTTACAACATTTTCAAAAGTTTTGTAATAATCTAAATGATCATTATCTATATTTAAAATTATTGCTGTATTAGGGAAGAACTTTAAAAAGTTTCCTTTATACTCACAAGATTCTAATATAAAATATTCACTATTTCCAACACGATAATTTCCACCAATTGAATCTAATATTGCTCCAACTTCGATAGATGGATCTTTTTCTGCATCAATAAAACAAGTAGAAAGCATTGATGTTGTTGTTGTTTTTCCATGTGTTCCTGAAATGCAAATAGCTTCATTATAAAGTTTTGTTAGATATCCAACAAAAGTTCCCCTTCCAATAATAGGGATATTTTTTTCTTTTGCATTTATTATTTCAGGATCACTATCACTTATAGCAGCAGAATATACTATTAAATCAGCTTTTTTTGAATTTTCCAAATCATGCCCAATAACAGTTGAGATTCCATGTTTATTTAAGTTATCTGTAATTTCACTTCTAGTTAAATCTGAACCAGTAACAATATAGTTCCAATTGTGTAATGTTTCTGCAATTGCACTCATACTAATTCCACCAATTCCGATAAGATGAATATGTTTATAGTTTGATAAATCTGATATTTGTGTGTCCAATATAAAACATTCCTTTCAAAATATATTTGCATTTTAGATTATACTATTATGAAGA